>JAWOEM010000169.1:0-5200 GCA_046482785.1 Salinivirgaceae bacterium | reverse complement strand
GATGTGTCACTTTCAGCTCGACACGGCGGCGCTGTCGGCACGCTTTTTTCATATAGCGTCTGCGATCGTACGCAATGGCAGCCTGAAGTTCGAAGAAAATATCGTCTTCTTTTTTATCGTTAAGCACAAACAACGCTCCTTGGTTTGCATCGAGATAATCGACAAGGTTGCGAATCACATTAAAAGAGAGTTGACTCAAATCGTCGTTATCTTGCCTGAGCACATCGCCAAAACGGGCAATTCCATTGGTAACCCACCGTTGTTTTTCATCGGCTTCTTTTCGAATGGTTTCTTCCTCCCGTGCTTTGCGCAAGCTTTCTCGCATTTCGATGAGCGCATTCCCCAAAACATCTTTTTTACTTTTTGTATCGAACGAAGACTCAAGGTTGCCTTTGCCTATTTCCTCGGCAAACCGGGCAGTTTGGTTAAGCCCATGAGCCACAGCATTAAGCGAACGAGCCATTTCTCCAATCTCATCGGTACGCGAAGTGTTAATATCTTCAATATTCAAAATATCGCCTTCTTCAATACGCTTAAGCATTGTAGTCGATCGACTTATAGGACTGGCAATACGCGCTGCAATTAAATAGATTATTAATGTAAGCAATATCAAACCAATAAGGGTTACAAAAATGCTAATCATAAAATTGGTTGTTGACTCCTCGGTAATAACTTCGACAGGAATACTCACCCCAATGCTCCACGGGGTGTTGGCCTTTCCAACTTTAATGGGGCTAAAAGAAAAGTAAGCTTCTGTTCCCTTATGGGTATCCACATCGCGAAAAGCGATTCTCTTGCCTTTCTGAATTTTAGTTGATAAGGAGTAGTCCCGATCGTACTCCGGCAATACTTCTCCAATGTGTTTTCCGATAAACGATGTATCGGGGTGCCCTATAAAAACACCGCCATTGGAAATAAGGAATGCATAGCTATTGCGCATGGGTTTAATATTACTTACAATTCCTTGCAGTTCGTCCATGGTAATATCTACAGCAACAATACCAACGTATTTGTTATTTTTCAGAACGGGAACCGACATACTGGTCATAAACTTCTTGCTTTCTCCTTCTTCGGAAAACACGTCCCAGTATGGCTCCCAGATAGATTCGCGGGCTTCGCGCTTTATTTTTGCATACAGGGGCGGATCGCTGTCGAGGCTACGCTCTACAGTTGAAAACTTTATATCGCCATTGAGGCGATAAAATGTGTTAACGTAACGGCCGTGGGGTAAATAGTAGTCATCGTCTACCATATTTTTCTCCCAACTATCCCAAAGCTTATAAATTTGCGGATTATTCTTAAATACAGGATAATACATGCCCTTAACATAATCTTGCCACAAAGAATCGGGCCAAGTGTGCCAACTGGTAAAAGCCTGAGCCAAAGTACGAATGGCATCCATACTTACATTTAATTGATTTTCGATGCGCAAAGCCGATTGCGAGGTTACCGCATCAGCGTTTTCTCTGGCTGACTTATAGGCCATATTTCGCGAAGAAATCCCGATATATCCGACTGCGATTATAAAAATCAAAGTTGTGGTAGAAAGTATCAAGAAGAGCATTCTGCTCTTCAGATTAATCCGGAACTGAAATTTATCCTTAATCATAAAAATACCTTTAAAAGAGCTTTCCTTATTTGGGTAAATAGTGCGTGCCCTACTGTAAATTCAATACTTAGATACAAATGGCACTTACTTATTCATACAAAAATAAAAAATTAATGGAAACTTATGATGGATTTGGCTTCAAAGTGGGAAATTTAATCATATTTGGGCACTATTCAGCTGACTCCAAAATTTCATCGGGAATTTCAAACAAAAACAAAATGCTTGCGGAATTTAGGGTACATTTGTTTTTGATTGTGCGAAATGGTAAATTTCGCAAAAATACAACAACAAAATACGTTCAAACATGATAGATTTAAAGAACCAAATTGAGGGCGAAATATTTACCGATTACCGAACTCGTTTACTATATGCAACCGACGCATCGGCGTACCGCGATGTACCACAGGCAGTTGCACTACCAAAAACCACATCGGATATACAGAAAATTATTCAATGGGCGCTTAAAAATGAGACCTCCATTATTCCGCGTACAGCGGGCACTTCACTGGCCGGGCAAGTTGTAGGCCACGGTGTGGTTGTGGATGTTTCTAAGTATATGACAAAAATTATAGAACTCAATGTACAAGAAAAATGGGTACGGGTGCAACCGGGAGTTATTCTCGATGAGCTCAACATGTTTTTGAAGCCACACGGTCTCTTTTTCGGGCCGGAAACAAGCACCTCATCGCGCTGTATGATGGGCGGCATGGTTGGCAACAACAGTTGCGGATCGCATTCAATCGTTTATGGTACTACACGCGACCACACGTTAGAAATAGATGCAATTTTGAGCGATGGCAGCGAGGTTACGTTCGGATCACTGACTACCGAGGAATTCGAAGAAAAATGTACATTGGAAACACTGGAAGGATCGATTTACCGGCAAATAAAGCAAGAGCTTTCTGAGGAAACCACAAAAAAACGCATCAGAGAGGAATACCCCGACCCCGAAATATATCGGCGCAATACCGGGTATGCAATAGACTTGCTCCTCAATTCCGATGTTTTTGGCGGATCGGAAAAATTCAACTGGTGCAATGTGCTGGCCGGGTCGGAAGGCACGCTTGCATTCTCCACAAGCATAAAATTAAATTTAGTTTCAACACCACCACCTGTAAAAGGATTGGTTTGCGTTCATTTTAAAACCTTAGAAGAGGCTTTGCATGCCAATTTAATAGCTCTGGAGCACAAACCCGGGGCTGTAGAGCTAATGGACGACATTGTACTTGAAGCAACCAAAGACAACATATCACAAAATAAAAACCGTTTTTTTTTACAAGGCGACCCTGAAGCCATTTTAATAATCGAGTTTGCACGCCAAACGGCAGAAGAGATACATACGTTGGCAGCCGATGTAGAGAAATCGATGCGCGCGGCAGGGTTGGGCTATCATTTCCCGCTTGTTTTGGGCAGCGATATTCCAAAGGTTTGGGCATTGCGCAAAGCGGGTTTGGGCGTACTTTCGAATATTCCCGGCGACAAAAAACCGGTAACCGTAATCGAAGATACGGCAGTAAGTGTAAAAGTATTACCCAACTACATCAAAGATTTCAAAGAGGTACTGGCGCAAAACGATATGGAGTGCGTGTTTTATGCACACGTGGGCTCAGGCGAAATTCATTTGCGGCCTATATTAAACTTAAAACTCCAGGCAGACGTTGACCGTTTTCACACAATAGGCACAGAAATCGCCAAATTGGTAAAAAAGTACCGTGGATCGCTCAGCGGCGAACATGGCGATGGTCGCCTGCGCGGAGAATTTATTCCGTTAATGATTGGTGATGAGAACTACGAATTGCTGAAACGAATAAAAAAGGCGTGGGATCCGAAAAATGTATTTAACCCCGGAAAAATTACCGATGCCCCATCGATGAAAGAAAACCTACGGCACGTGCCCGACGAACCGGTGCGGGAATTTGAAACCATTTTTGACTTCAGCCGCGAACAAGGAATTGTGAGGGCAGCAGAACTTTGCAACGGATCGGGCGATTGCCGAAAAACACACCTTAGCGGTGGCACCATGTGTCCAAGCTACATGGCTACGCTCGACGAATCGGCCACCACACGGGCACGAGCCAATATTTTAAGGGAGTTTTTAATTCATTCCACCAAAACCAATCCGTTTGACCACGATGAAGTATATGAAATCCTCGACTTGTGCTTATCGTGCAAAGCTTGTAAAAGCGAATGCCCTTCAAGTGTAGATATAGCCAAGCTAAAAGCAGAGTTTTTACAACATTACTACGATTCCAACGGCATTCCACTCAGAACACGCGCCATTGCATACATTTCAAGTATTAACGCACTTGGAAGCATTGCGCCTGCCATAACCAACTTTTTTACACAAAACGCCGTCACATCAAAAATAATTAAACAATTCCTGGGCTTTGCAGCAAAGCGCAGCATCCCCCCACTGCAAAAAAACTCGTTAAGGCAAGGTGTGAAAAAATTTGCAAAAACAATTAACAATGGTGAAAAAGGCTCTGTGTATTTATTTATTGATGAATTTACCAATTACAACGATACACACATTGGGTTACAAACAATTTTACTCCTCAACACACTGGGTTACAACATAAAAACGGTAAAACACAAGGAAAGCGGCCGTTCGTTTTTATCGAAAGGGTTATTGCGCAAAGCCCGAAAATTGGCCATAGCCAATGTTGTGGAGTTTTCTGATAAGGTGAGCGCGGACACACCTTTGGTGGGCGTTGAGCCATCGACCATTCTGTCGTTCAGGGATGAGTACCCGGAATTGGTGCCGGATGAACTTCGCGAAAAAGCGCGAGCGCTGGGCAAAAATGCTCTGCTATTTGAAGAATTTTTTATGCGCGAAATAGAAAAGGGCAATATAACAGCCGAACAGTTTACAGATGAAGCCCAAACCATTAAGCTACATGGCCATTGCCAGCAAAAGGCGGTAGCAAGCACAGAACCAACGATAAAAATGTTGTCGTTTCCAAAAAATTATACAATTTCAGAAATTCAATCGGGATGCTGTGGTATGGCAGGTAGTTTTGGTTATGAAAAAGAGCATTACGATGTATCGATGAAAGTGGGTGAGCTGGTGCTTTTCCCGGCAGTTAGGCAAACGCCAAAGGAAACTTACATTGCCGCGCCGGGTACGAGTTGCCGGCACCAGATTAAAGATGGAACGGGGCGAACAGCGATGCACCCCATCGAAATTATGTTTCACGCTATGAAATAAACTCTTCTTGTCGGCATCGCTTTAAGCGACACGCTCGGTAAGTGCTAAGTTGAGGCGGGGTTTCCGTGTTTGCCATTTTTCTATAGGTATGGAATCTCTATCTTTGTGCCATCTGACATAAAGATAGGGGTTCGTTTTCCGATTTCACATTTCATTGCTTACAATCTTTTTCTTTTTTCATCCAATTATAGATAGTTGGTAAAACCGAAATCGTGAGGAATGTACCGGCTATCAATCCGCCAATTACCACCGTTACAAGTGGGCGCTGCACTTCGGAGCCCGGTCTGGTATTAAATGCCATGAGAATGAAACCCAAACTTGCAACCAAGGCTTCATTTTTCGCCTTATTTTGCCCTATTTTCCCAATTGGTGGAAGAAAGCCC
>JAWOEM010000163.1:0-4915 GCA_046482785.1 Salinivirgaceae bacterium | reverse complement strand
CGAATTTAGTAACAAGCGCAACCAAAAACATCCGGGGGCCAGTGGTCTGTCCGGTTGAGTTTATAAACGCCCCGCGGGGCATAGTATTAATCAAAAACTATTTAAACCATGTCAAACAAAGAAGAAAGAAGATTACCAGGCCAAACTCGGCGAAATTAAGGCCATCGCCAACAACAAAGTGCAACTGCCGGTTATGCCGACAGAAACCTATCTACAGGAAGCAGAAAACCTCTACCACTGGAGTTTGGAAGATGCTCCTGAACTGGCAACAGTGGGCATCACACAGGAAATGCTCGATGAATTGCCCGTGCGCGCCGGCGCCCTTCGCGAGGCGCAATCGTTGTGGTTTAAAGACCGTTACTCACCTGAAGAAGCGGAAGAAGAGTGGAAAGTAAAGTCGCCCGAAGCATTTAATTTGCGCGATGAACTGGTGCATTCCTTCCGCTTTGCTTTCCGGAAAGATGAAATCATTTCAGCACGGGTAGCTGCCATTGCCGAGGGTAGCAGCAATGCGGATATGATACAGGATCTGAACGACCTGTCGGTGCTTGGCAAAGCCTACCCGAATGCACTGAAAGCCATCGGATTTAAAATGGCAATACTCGATGAAGCTGCAGCCAAAGCAGATGAAATGGCCGATTTACTTGCCACTGCCAACGGCGACCGCAAGGAACAAAGCGAAGCCAAATCCATCCGCGACAAAGCCTACACTTACCTGAAAGCGGTGGTAAATGAAGTTCGTGATGCGGGTAAATACCTTTTCTGGCGCACACCCGAACGGTACAAAGGATATGTAAGTCAATACTGGAAACGCCGGAACAGCAAAAAAACGGAAAGCTCACCGGAAGAAGAATAAAAAATGCTGAAACTATTGATACGCCTGCTTTTCCGGCGGGCGTTTTGTTTTTTTCCTTCTTGAAAACTGCTACTCAAAAGCCCAAAATCCCTTACAGGAAGGGTAAAACCGCTACTCAAAAGGCTAAAAAGTACTACTCAAAGACTCGCAAAGTGCTACTCAAACGGTTCAAACTGCTACTCAAAGAGCCCAAAAGTCTAACTCAAATGAGCACAAAGAGTTACTCAAACGGGAGGAATTGCTG
Source organism: Salinivirgaceae bacterium (assembly GCA_046482785.1). Classification (GTDB taxonomy): domain Bacteria; phylum Bacteroidota; class Bacteroidia; order Bacteroidales; family Salinivirgaceae; genus Salinivirga. Next base: position 3,815 of record JAWOEM010000163.1, on the reverse strand, counting down.
CTCAGGTACTTTACAATATCAAAAGTATTTTTCAAAAACCGCACCCTTTATCCCGCTATTGAAATCCGGGGCAAAAAAAACTCGTTCACTCACCAGCTCTCTCGAACATACAAAATGATTTCATAATAGAATAGTGAACTTTAATTCATAAAATTTGTAACTTTTAATAAAGCTAAAATTATTCATTAACAGAAATTAAACGAATTATGGAATACCGTTATTTAGGCCGTTCAGGATTAAGAATTTCCATTATTACGCTGGGAACAATGACTTTTGGAGGAAAAGACAAATTTGCTAAACTGGGTAACAGTGATGTGAAAGAAGCCAAAAAGATTATCGACTTGTGCATCGACAAAGGAGTGAATGTTATCGACACCGCAAATATTTATTCATTTGGTGAATCGGAAAAAATTATAGGCGAGGTGCTCAAAGGAAAACGTCCGGGAGATGTTTTGATATCCTCGAAAGCAAGAATGCCCATGGGCGATGGTCCGAATGAAAGTGGTTTTTCGCGGCATCATATTATCGGCGAATGCGAAAAAAGTTTGAAACGACTTCAGACCGATGTAATCGATATTTACTACATGCATGAATGGGAAGGCCGCACACCGCCTGAAGAGATGCTGGAAGCATTGACCTCGCTGATTCAGCAGGGAAAAATACGGTATGCAGGCTGTTCCAATTTTTCAGGCTGGCACATAATGAAATCGCTTGGCATTAGCAAAGAACGCAATCTGGTACGTTTTATCGCCCAGCAAATTCATTACACACTGGAAGCACGTGAGGCAGAATACGAATTGCTTCCTATTGCAGTGGATCAGGGAGTGGGTGCAACTGTATGGAGCCCGCTGGCCGGCGGACTTCTATCCGGGAAATATACGCACAATAAAAAACCGGAAGGTGTTACACGTATGACGCAGGGCTGGACAGAACCGCCCATACGCGACGAAGAGCGGCTCTGGAATATTGTTGATGTGATAAATGAAATCGCAGAAGAGCATGAAGTTTCAGGTGCACAGATTGCATTAGCCTGGACACTCACCCGTCCCGGCGTGGCTTCGCTGGTAATTGGCGGACGAAAAATAGAACAAATTAAAGATAACCTGGCCGCTGCAGAACTGAAGTTAACTGAGGATCAGATTAAGCGATTAAACGAAGTGAGTAATCCGCCGTTACTGTATCCTTACTGGCACCAGGAGAAATTTGCGAAAGGCACTTTTAGTGAAGGTGATTTGGCACTTTTTGGAGACAGACCCGACAATTAAAAGTTTAGCAGCAATAGTGCGGACATGGTTTTCCCCTGAGCCAGATGGTCCCTGTAAAACAAGCTTAATTTTAGCCTGCTTTTTGTGAGCTTGTCTTAGTTCCATAAAATGATCTTTTTAAATGAATAAATACTTTACTGTTGATAATGGAGATCTTAATTCGTAACTTCCATTTTTTGAGGTTAAATGAAATTCAATGACTATTAAAAAAGTATGGATTGAACATGGATGTATTGCTGCAGGATACTGCAATGAAGTCTGTCCTGAAGTTTTCGGACTGGATGATTTTGGTGAATCGTTTATTGAAGATGATGCTGTCTACAATTCAAATGAAACTTGTATTAAAGAAGCAGCAAAGGTTTGTCCCGTTAAGATTATAAAATTTGCGGAAGAGTAAGTTTAAAAAAGTTACCACAGCTGGCTGGAAGTTACTTGTTGAAAGTACGGTTGTCAAAATATTATAAAAAAAATTGGATGGTTTTATCTAAGAGTACCAGATAAATAGAGCTATATTTGATTCTTTTATAACCAAAAATTATTTAAACCATGACCAAAGCAGAAATAGTAAATGAAATTGCCTCCCGTACAGATGTAAATAAAAATGATGCCCTAAAAATTGTTGAAACTTTTATGGAGGCTGTGAAAGATACCCTGAATGAAGGAAAAAACGTGTATCTAAGAGGATTTGGAACTTTCCAGATTAAACACAGGGCTGAAAAGACAGCAAGGAATATTTCTAAAAATTCGACAGTTATTATTCCGGCACACAACATCCCTGCATTTAAACCAAGCAAGTATTTCGTGGAAAATGTCAAACAGGGAAATAGCTGAATCCTTCCATTTTTCAACTATGGACAGAGAAGATCTGATAGCACTGCGTAACAAAGCAGAGAGCGGCACGACATAAAGATGTTCTTGGGCATTAACGCGCTCGGACGAGACGGACTGTCTGCTGCGATCGAAAAGATGAAAGATGACATTCAAAAAGAATAATACAAAAAAATGAAAGCATTAATATTCGGAGCGATATTTTTCGCCATTGCATTATTTAGCAGTTGTCAAGACGACGAACTGGAACCTGACGGACAACTGATAATCGTTTACAACGAAGCAACGTACATTCTACCAGCTGACACGATCACGATCGACTTGCGTATGCTTCCAGATACTACGTTCGAAGTGTATATCGACAATGCGATCAGGGTTCTGTCAGACGATTATGACAAGATCGTAGCAGTAATCGGCATGTATGATTCTAGAGATTCTTATGTGATTCCCGACGACTTGGACGTACATCCAAACGATTCTGTGCGCACAAGCATTTACACGTACCCCGATTACGCGATAATCAGAACGTCAGATGCGTTCAATACTGAGACCGATACTGTATTAATAAACAAGACTTTAGCTGGTATTCACGAAAGCCAGAATTATACGAAAGCATTCGACGAATTACTGCAAGAGCGATCAAAAAGTTATCTGACGGACATGTCGTTCGCAGAACGATTAGATTTCTTTAGTCGTAAGACTATATGCGAAACGCAGTCTCTGCGATTTGACTTGATCGACGTAGGTCGTCTGGAAGAGCCGTTCATCGGCAATCGTAGAATGCTATTGACATTAAATAGAAACGTGTCAGCAAAATAAAAAGCTGATCGATGTATAATTTAAAAGTTAACAAATTATGAAGAACATTTTACTGATCGCGATCATGCTGATCGCAGTTACGTTGCTTAAACCGCATGACAGTCATGCGTAGGGCGGTGAAGAATACAACGTCGAGCCGTTACAAAATCCGTTAGGTGACGAAATGCTAAAAAGCGCTGTGATTCCACAAGGCGTAGTTTGGGAATTCAGAGTTAAAGTATATCGTTTGCTCGATCAAAACTGCAATAACGGTATATCTGCCAATGAAACATTTTAAATTTTAGTTTTATAAAAAGGTCACCATTTCAGGCAACCTTTTCTTTTATTTTTTCCGTGGCATTTTTTAAACACACATCACAGGAAATACCTTCTCAAAAAATGTAAAATTCAGCAGAAAACCTGCTTTGTTCAATGCATGACTTCTGTGTATTTTTTTGTATTCCAATAGCTTGCACCAGAAAATAAAATATATAACCTGTTTTTCGTAACGACCGGAAACACAATAGCGTCATAAACACATAACATTTAACCAAAAAAATAATTCGTATATGAAGACTTTAATTACAATACTTGCTGTCACTATTTTGACAAGCTATTCTTTTAAAAACAAAAAGACCGTAGATAATATTCTTGACTCCTCGTATAGGGTTTACCAAATATCCGGATACGAAGGTCCCAAAATCGACATCAAAAACGATAGCCTTGCTGAGTTTCTTACTGCTCTGCATTACAACATTCCGCTTTCTGAAATTGAAAATACGTTGAAATGGAACCCTGAAACAACGGAGAAAAACGTCAATGCCCTTATTGAAAATAAACTACTTGCAAAAAAGGGAGATTACTATCAACCAAACCTTGGAATACTCACATTGGAACGAGGGAATTTATTAGAAGAAAAAGCCC
>JAWOEM010000230.1:0-8232 GCA_046482785.1 Salinivirgaceae bacterium | reverse complement strand
GCCAAAGCCCTTAAAATTTCGCGACCCAGCGATTCGTTCATCAGGCCACCGTCGGCTTTTGGGCTATCTTGGTTTTCGAGCACATCGAGGAGGCTGTTATCTTCACCTTCGACGAATGGTGCATCAACAGAAACGTGACGTCCCGACACTTTCAGTGTATCGCGCACCTTCTCTTTTGGAATTTCCAACTGATCGGCCAATTCCTCGGCAGATGGTGTTCGCTCATTTTCCTGTTCGAATTTAGAAAAAGCCTTGTTGATTTTATTAAGAGACCCAACCTGATTTAGTGGTAAACGTACAATACGCGATTGCTCTGCAAGAGCCTGCAAAATCGACTGTCGTATCCACCATACAGCGTACGAAATAAACTTAAAACCACGTGTTTCATCGAATTTTTCAGCGGCTTTAATCAGCCCCAGGTTTCCTTCATTAATTAAATCGGGCAAGCTAAGACCTTGATTTTGGTATTGTTTAGCTACCGAAACGACAAAGCGCAAGTTTGCTTTTGTCAGTTTTTCCAAAGCGATGCGATCGCCTTTCTTAATGCGCTGTGCCAGTTCGACCTCTTCTTCGACAGTAATAAGCTCCTCACGGCCAATCTCCTGCAAGTACTTGTCTAAAGAAGCGCTTTCGCGATTCGTGATCGATTTTGTAATTTTTAGTTGTCTCATATTAAACCTAACAATTTTTAAGGAAGAAAAAGGATTGCAAATTTACATTCTTTTAACATATTATGCAAAAAAACATATTATCTTCGACAGATAATTTCTATCCGCCAATTACTCAATAAACATAGAAACGACGCAGAAATATTTGTACGTTCTGCGTTTACGTTCGTTTCTATAAAAGGTTACGTCCATTTCACTTATATTTTCCAGAAGCTACCAAAAATCCGCAAACATTTTTCGTTTAACCTAAATGCCTGCGGATTTCTGGGATTCCTAGTTATCCCATTTTATTTGTTCTTCTTACACTATTACTTACCAAATGCATAATATGCTTTCATGCCATTGGGGTAAATTCCCTCAACCATAACCCCGCCACGAGCATCAGCAATAACGTTTTTTATGTCCTTTTCATCATCAATTTTTATACCATTCATAGTCAGTATAATAAAACCTTCGTGAATTCCGGCATCGCGAAATTTTCCTGAACTCAATTTTACAACCTTTAGACCCGTCCTGATTTTCAACATCCTTTTTTCTTTGTCGGACACCTCGCCAAATTGTGCACCCAAAGCTGCCAACTCATTATGCCCTTTTACAATTGCTGTATTTCCTTGGTTATTTTGCAACAGCACCTGTTTTTCCGTCTCTCTTCCTTTTCGCATCACTGTCACAGTTAGTTTATCGCCCGGGCGAAATCGGCTTAATTGCTCCTGAAACTCGGCTACATTCTTTATAGAAACGCTTCCAATGCGCACTACAACATCGCCGGGCTGAATTCCAGCCTCAGCAGCAGCTCCATCGGGATTCACTTTATCGATGTACACACCATTTAAAACATCGATTCCTGCTTCAGCAGCAAAAGCTGTATTTATATCATGTATAACAATTCCCATCACAGCTCGCTGTACCTGGCCGTACTCCATTAAATCTTCGGCTACCTTCATGGCAATATTTACCGGAACGGCAAAAGAATACCCGGCAAACGACCCGGTTTTAGAGGCAATGGCCGTATTGATGCCAATGAGTTCTCCTTTTCGATTTACTAATGCACCACCGCTGTTTCCGGGATTAACGGCAGCATCGGTCTGTATAAATGCCTCAATTCCGTAGTTTTCTCTCATTATGTTAATATTTCTGGCTTTCGCCGATACAATACCCGAAGTAACTGTGGATGTAAGGTTGAATGGATTGCCCACGGCAAGCACCCACTCCCCCACTTGCACATCATCAGAGTTTCCTGCTTTAATGAAGGGTAAATCTTTCTCATCAATTTTCAAAAGTGCAATATCGGTTCCCGGGTCGGTTCCCACCACTTGGGCTTCATATTCACGGTTATCATTCATAACAATCTGAATTTTCTGAGCCCGATCAATCACATGGTTATTTGTGATGATATATCCGTCGCCAGACACAATAACTCCTGAACCACTGCTCATTACCGGTTGCTGATAGGTTTGACCTCCATTGCCAAAAAAGTATTCGAGAAATGGATTCCCATAGCTATATTGCTGCATATAGGCCGTTTTAACGTGAACTACTGCATCGACAGTGCGTTTTGCTGCATCGACCATTTCATTTTCAATGGTAGCCACAGAAGCGGCAGAAGCAACGGTACGAATATTTTTTACCCCTCCATGGTTTGTATCGGGATTGTGCTGCGACACATTATCCAATTGTGTTATAGCGGCCTGTACATCAACTGCTTGAATATCATCATTAACATGAGTAAATACTAAGAGCGTAATAATGCTTCCCATTATACCGCCTAGCAAACTTGCAATTATTCCATATCGTTTCATAAGTATGCATTTTTAGTTCAACATAAATATTAGTATGATACAATCAAATATTGACTGATTCGGTTGTCAAAAATTCAAACTTCATACTAACTTTGTTAATTTAACGAAACTTTAACCAAATGCTGCAAAAATTTCATAAATATCATGGTACGGGGAACGATTTTGTCATGATAGACTTCTACAATGAGGCTGAATATCCGCTTACAAGCGAACTTATACGTAAAATATGTCACAGGCGTTTTGGTGTAGGAGCCGACGGACTTATTATCATCAGGAAATCGGACACCTACGATTTTGCTATGCAGTATTTCAATTCAGATGGCAATGAAGGTACAATGTGTGGCAATGGCGGCAGATGTGCTGTAAAATTCGCACACGACCGCGGTATCATAAATAAAAAGACAACTTTTACAGCAATTGACGGCGTACATGAGGCTCAGTTAGAAAACGGACTGGTTAGCTTGAAAATGCAAGATGTGCAAGAAATAAAAGAAACGCCATACGGACTATTTATGGATACCGGCTCGCCACATGTTATGGTTCAGTGCGACGATCTGGACATATTGGATGGCTTTAAACGTGGACAAACCATCCGAAATGCCCCGGAATTTGCGCCCAATGGTGTAAACGTAAACTTTTTTGCGGTTAAAAATAACCGTGTTCTACTAAAAACATTCGAACGTGGCGTTGAAGATATTACCTGGTCGTGCGGAACAGGCAGTGTAGCTACGGCAATTGCTGTTTATAAATTGGGTTTAGTGCAACATTCGAAGGAAATTATGGTTGAATCGATGGGTGGAACGCTAACCGTGGGATTCGAATACACATCTGCAATAAGAAACATTTGGCTTAAAGGCTCTGCTATTGAGGTATTTGAAGGGAAAACATTCAAAGCATAAAAAAATTTTCTTTTGCTTGTAAATATTAATATATTTAGTGTTTAATAAAATAAGCCTTATGTTGGAAAACAAAGCTACAACATACAACATCATTGACTTACTTCACTCAAGTAAAATGAGCTATTTTTACAGGGGTGAATTAACGCAAAATATAACAGATGGTATTCTGGCACTAACCGAGACGAACTTATCGAAAGCGCAGGAACCCGTAAAAGTTAAGAAACGGGTTTACACCATATTGGTAGAGGGATTGCAAAACATTACCCGGCATCAGGATTTAAAAAATGAACGCAAAAGTTTTTTTGGTGTTGAACAGTCGGGCGACTTCTACTTTGTGACTATGGCCAACACCATCGACAACACTAAAATTGAGGAATTGAGCACGCAACTCGATAAAATCAATAGTCTGGAAAAAGACGAACTCAAAGAGTTTTACAAACGGGCCTTAATGGAAAATGAGTTGTCGGCAAAAGGCGGTGCCGGGTTGGGATTAATCGAAATGGCCAGAAAATCGGGTAATAAGTTACAATATAGTTTCAAAAAATTAAACGATAAAGTTAGTTACTTTTATTTGCGCACCTATATTAAACATAATTTAGACAACGTGAGCAGCAAAACCAACCACCTTGAATTTGACAATATCTTCAAGCTTCACCAGCAACTTGACCAAGAAAACGTACTTATCGTGTTCAATGGCATTTTTAATCAGGAAAGCCTCATAAATTTGCTGTCGATAATCGAAAGTCAGATGGCAGGCCAACCCACATTGAAGAAGCGCGTTTTCAATATTATGGTCGAGTTACTACAAAACATAGTAAAGCACGGAGTAACTCCTTTTAACGATGACGGAAATCCCGGAATTTTTTACATCTCTGACTCTCCAGACGGTTACAAGCTATGCACTGGCAATTATATTGCAAACGAAAACATAGCTATGCTAAAAGAAAAAATAGAAGGTGTAAATAAATTGAACAAAAAGGAGCTTAATGACTTTTATGATAAACGACTTTTTAATTTTCAAATTGACAATAGCAAGGAATCAGGTTTAGGACTCATAGAACTCAGGCTAAAAAGCAATAGTCAATTAAAATATTCGTTTAAAGATACAAGCGAAAAAATATCGTTTTTCACTATTGAAGTAACAATTCAGGAGTAAATGGAACCAATAAAATATTCAGCTACAGAGGACACGCCGGAAGTTATTCTCGATGCAGAGAATAATACATTCAGAATAGCTGAACGTTCTCTTCCGGAAAATGCATTTGAGTTCTACAAACCAATATACGAATGGTTCGAGAAGTATGTGGAATCGCCAAACCGCCATACTGAGCTCCACTTTCAATTAGACTATTTTAATACAGCCACTGCCAAGCAAATAAGTAAATTGCTAACTTTATTGGAGCAAATAAAAAGCTCCTTAATTGTAAAATGGCACTATTTTTCTGACGACACCGATATGGAAGAAAATGGAGCCCGATACGCAAGGCTAACAGGTATTTCGTTCGATTTAATAGAAGAAGAAGCTGAAGAAGACGATGAATTAAATATTATTTATGATTAACGCTTATGATGCCAGTACTTTACATTGAAGCTACGAAAGATACCCCTCGTATTCTTTTTAATGCCGACGAAAATCAGTTTGAAATTTCCGAGAAAAGTTTACCTGAAGATGCCATTGGTTTCTACCAGCCGGTTTTCGACTGGTTAAACCAGTATATCGATAATCCGAACGAAGAAAATACGTTTGTTCTCTTTTTGGAATACTTTTCCACGTCAACGGCTAAACAGTTAACCAAAATTTTATTCTTGCTGGAAAAACTCTCTGAAAAGGCAAAAGTTAAAATTATTTGGAAATACAGAGAAGCCGATATGGACATGCATAATGCCGGCATGCGGTACAAAAAAATTCTAAAAGTAAATTTTGAATTAGAAGCCGTTTAAGAATTTGCAAAACAAAAAACGGAGGCCATTTTAACGAATTTGCACCAATACAATTTCTAAAACTGTAAAGCCCAAACTAACACATCATCGAATTGGCGTGTATTTCCCCGCCACTTGTCGAAATATTCGGCAAGCATATCCTTTTGCTCATCGAGCGGCAAGTCTGCAATCTTTTCAATTATCTCGCAAAACCGCCCGCGCATAAGCTTTTCGTTCTCTCCTTCGCTATACTGGTCGCGATAACCATCGGAAAACATGTAGGCAATATCGCCGGGCGAAACTACATACCGATATAAATCGAATTCTTTTTCAACCTCGCGCAAATCGGAGCTTCCAAGCCCAAACAAGCTACCTTCCAACTCGAGAAACTCGCCTTCATGATAAAAATACATAAACTGAGCAGCCAAACTAATGGAAACAACCCGATTTTCGGGGTCATACACCACCACTGTCATATCCATGCCCTCTGTACTATCGTCAGCGTGCGAATCCTGCTTTAGCAGTGATTTTATACTTTCATCGAGTTCTTTTAATATATTGGCCGGGTTAAGAATGTTTTTACTCAGCACAATTTCATTCAACAGGGTATTGCCAATGGTTGCCATTAAAGCTCCCGGCACGCCATGTCCGGTACAATCGGCCTCCACAAAAACTATTTTCTCGTACACTTCGCCATACCAATAAAAATCGCCGGAAACAATATCGCGTGGACGAAAAAACACAAAGCTATCCTGCAAATAGTTCAAGTACTCGCTCGGTTCCGGCAAGATGGCTTGCTGTATGCGCTGTGCGTAATTTATGCTATCGGTTGTCATTTGGTTTACATGGTCGAGCTTCGCATACATAGACTCTAACTGTTCGCTCTGTACCATTAATTCTTCACGCTGCTGCGATATTTCCTCCTCAGCATATTTCAGTTCATTAATGTTTGTGGCCGTAATAATAATCCGATGCGAGTCGGTTCCCAAAACGTGCGAAAACACTATTTGTAACCAAAATCGGTGATTGAATTTATTGGTAAAAAACAACTCTGTGCGAATTGTGCTTTTTCGCTCCACCGCATCTAAAAAAAGGTCTTTAATCTTATCGAACCCTTCTATTTCGAATATACTCTGCTCCAAATGGTTATCAGTAACTTTTATCCCCAAGTATCCCGATAATGATCGATTAACATATTTTACGAATCCTCTCTCGTCGGTAATAATAACAAGGTTATCGGTAGAATTATTGGCCAACGACATAAAATCAAGATTTTGTTTCATTTTTTGATTTTCGTGCCTGAGAATGTCAATATCTACTGAGCCATTTGTTTTTCTCTTCTTAGCAATTAGCGTTTTCGCCAAAACACCGACAATAACTATTGCCCAGCCGGCGGCGGCTAAGACAACAAGTAATATGGAGTTATTTATCAATAGTTTTAACATAAAAAAATATTATAGCTTTACGCCAACGACCATTACATCGTCTACCTGCTCCAACTCACCCCTCCACTTATCAAAGTGCAAGGTAATATCTTTTTCTTGCTGTCCAAGATCGTTGACCGGAAGATTTAGCAAAAGTTTTCGAAAATTGTTGGTCTTAAATTTCTTTCCCTTTTGCCCCCCAAACTGATCAACGTAGCCATCGGTATACATGTAAAGTACATCGCCCGGCTGCACTTGAACTTTTTGCAATGTAAAGGGCAATTTTATATCACGAAATATGCTTATGGGCATTTTATCGGGAACTAATGTAATAAGTTCGTCTCCTCTGCGAAGAATTGCAGAATTATTGGCACCGGCATACAAAAGTTCGCGGTTTTGCGTATCGAAAGCAATTAGGGCAATGTCCATACCGTCTTTGTTATCGCCAATGCGATCTGTTTGGCTCAAGGCATCGATGATGTTTTCGCGCAGAATATTAAGGACAATATCGGGACGTTGAATTCCTCCATTAATGACAATATCATTTAAAAAATTAAGACCAATAAGGCTCATAAATGCTCCGGGCACGCCATGTCCGGTACAATCGGCCACAGCCAACAAGTGGATGTGGCGCATGCGGTGTGTCCAGAAAAAATCGCCGGAAACAATGTCGCGGGGTCTGTCGAGAATAAAATTTTCGGGGAAAATTCTTGTCAGCACCTCTTTCGATGGAAAAAGAGCTGTTTGTATGCGCTGCGCATACCGTATAGAATCTGTTATTTCTTGTTTTTGCACAATAATTTCATCGCGTTGCGAAATGGCTAAATCGCGCTGACTTTGAATTTCATCGCGCTGTGCCTCAATTTTTTTCTCGGCCTGCTTTAGTTTGCTGATATCGGTATCGATGGAAATAAGTTGATTTACATTTCCGTTGGCGTCTAAAATGGGCGTAAGTACGGTTTGCACCCACAGCTCACCTCCCTCTTTGCACTTATTGAGCGATTCGTAGATAATTGGTTTCTTGTCGCCAAACCAAATATTAATCAAATCGTTGATACGCAAATTGGCATTCCGTCCAATTTTCCCTCGCTGTTCATCGCGAATAAGCTCAAAAAATGTATATCCGTACATGCGTTGAAATCCTTTATTGATGTACTGATAGTTTCCTTTTCCATCCATAATGGCCACTGCATTGTCTGTAAATTCGGCCACTACAGACAGTTTCTCAAGCTCTTTGTTCGTGTTAGACAAATACTGCGCTTGCTGCTCAAGCTCTTCTTTCTGCTGCCTTACAACAGCCACGGCGTCATCAATACGGCTTTGAAGCCACTGTTGCTCCTTCTTTAGCCTTCTGCTATTAAGCTGAATAGCTATGTAAACAATGAGTGCCGCAATGAGTATGTAAAACAAAAAAGCTCAGTAGGTAAGAAAAATTGGGCTTTCAACAGTAAAATATAAACTAGCTGTGCCAATAACATTTTGATCTACATCAACCGCTCGAACTTTCAATACAAAATCGCCG
>JAWOEM010000034.1:0-2998 GCA_046482785.1 Salinivirgaceae bacterium | reverse complement strand
TGTAAACCTACCTGTCCCTTCTGCAATATTGAGCATTATGCTGAATGAAGCTCTACGTAGTTGGTCATTTGTAGTACGATCAGTTTTTGTGTTGGAAAGAAAAACCGCCACATTTTTATTGAAAACTTTGGATTTTTGGTAGACAGAGAGTTTTTCGAAATCAAACATAAGCTGCTTGTTAGAGTGTGAGTTTGAGTATGAGTAGGGTGTTTCCTCTTGCTCAAAACCCAAACTCGCAACTGTATTATGTGGAGCTGGCGGGAGTCGAACCCGCGTCCAGAAAGGCAATTCATATGCTTTCTACATGCTTAGTCCTTTGTTGGTTTTCGTGACCTGGCAGGGTAAGGACACCCCACACAAATCCTTATCTGCTTTATTTCGCATCTACGCCGCAGCTTCGTAAATACTATCCCAAACTTCTGGCACTTCATATCGAACCGGTATCGGGAAACACCATTCGGAAGTGACTCGTCCCGACCTATAGTAGCCGTGGATTAAGCATAGCCGACTTTGTCAGACTACGCAGCAAGCGCGTAATTATTGTTGCCAATTAAAAAAAGTGTGAACGTTCTTTTACGGGAAACATACAAAACCCGGCATGCTTACATATCAATTCAACCCACTGTCAAAACCATGTCAGCCCCTTGAATTAATCATAAACCAATTTGGCAAAGGTAATAAAAAAATATCGCCTTTCAATTTCTATGAATAGGCGATATTTTATTAACCCCAAAATTATTCCAAATTCTGAGCTCATAACTACAAATTGCGAACCATTTTTTTTATTGTGCACGAAATCCGCAAAAAAAATAATGAAACTCGCTATATTTTTGTGTGGAACGGAGCAAGGGGCTAACTTAAATTCCGCAAAGGTCTTCCCCTTTGAAAGATTAAATTCTTACGGAATTTAGGTCATAAATGCATTTTCTGAAAAGAATTCCTACTATTTTTCATGATGCCGATTTTCATTTTATGTGTAAAAATATATACCTTTAGCAAAAATAGTCAGATATGAATAAAACAACGCCGTGTATCGGTATTTTACGCGAAACAAAAACACCACCCGATAGAAGGGTGCCGCTTTCACCTCCTCATATTTTAGAGGCAAAAGAACGCTTTCCGGGAATTGAGTTTAAAATTCAACCTAGTCCAATCAGGTGCTACAGCGACGACGAGTATAGTTACTTAAATTTGCCGCTGGAAGAAGATTTGTCGCAATGCGATATTTTAATGGGTGTTAAAGAAGTTGAAAAAAGTACGTTTATTGAAGGAAAAACTTACGTATTTTTTGCTCATGTAGCCAAAAAACAACCCTATAATCGTGAAATGTTGCTCGAAATGATGAGGAAGCGCATTACACTCATCGATTATGAGTATTTAACAAAGCCCGATGGACAACGGGTAGTGGCTTTTGGCCGTTGGGCTGGAATTGTTGGAGCTTATAACGCCCTGCGTGCAAGAGGTATTCGTAACGATAGCTTTCGTTTGAAGCCTGCGCATCAGTGCCACGATATGGATGAAATGTTTGCCGGATTACGAAAAGTGAAACTTCAGAAGAAAAAAATCCTGGTCACCGGCGAAGGACGTGTGGCGCAAGGCGCACTTGAGACCCTAGCACAATTAAATATCAAAAAAGTATCGAAGGACGAGTTTTTAACAAAAGAATTTGATGAGCCGGTGCTGTGTCAAATTGGGCCACAAGATTATGTGGAGCACAAAGATGGTTTGCCCTTTGATTTTAACCACTTTATTCAACGCCCGCAAGAATACCGTTCTGCCTTTGGGCCATTTTCAAAAGTGACCGATATTTTTGTGGCTTGCCATTTCTGGGATGATAAATCGCCACATTTCCTTACGAAAGAGGATTATCGCAATCCTGATTTTAAAATTTCAGTAATTGCCGATGTTAGTTGCGATATTGGAGGTCCTATACCATCCACATTGCGTGCATCGACCATTTCGGAGCCCTTTTATGGCTATAACCCAACATTGGAAGACGAGCAGCCGGCATTTACCAATCCGGAGAATGTAACCGTAATGGCCGTAGATAATTTGCCCGGCGAAGTGCCGCGCGATGCCTCGGCAGGGTTTGGCGAAGCACTCATTAATAATGTATTTGAGTCGCTGGTAGGAACAGACGATGAACAAATTCTGGAGCGAGCCACTATTCTGAAAGATGGTGAACTTACCTCACGTTATGCATATTTGGCCGATTATGTGGCCGGGAAATAGGTGCTTTTATTACGCTCTGTTTTTAGTTGCCGCAGTTTAAAACCTAAAATCCGCAAGTGTTTCATTATTAATACTTGCGGATTTTTAATGTCTGCGCATGTTTTCTTTCTGAAGCATTTCCAATACTTTTTTGTCGATGGGGAATGTAAGATCTGAAGGGCGCAAGCTGTCTAGTGAAGCCCATCGGAAGCTTTGCGGATTTTCATCCGAAATATCGAAATCAAACGCTTTTTCAGAGATTTTAAATTGTAACGGCATTTGTAATTCAACCAAATAGTAGATCGAAATGAGCTGCATGTGCTCAAAAAACCATCCTTTTTGATAAAAGTCGGTAGTGTAAAAATGAGATATTGAAGCTATGGGCTGGTTCATTTCTTCCATAAATTCGCGGTGCAGGCAGTCTATAGTGCCTTCTCCCTGTTCTAGTCCGCCACCCGGAAACTTAGTCATTTTTTGGCTTAGCCGATATTCGTCGGTAAGTAGAATTTCACCGTAAGAATTAAACACAATTCCGTATACACGAATGTTGAAACCACTTCTGTTCATAATTTCGATTGAATAAATTCTATAATTTCTGTTTCCATTTCGGGTTTAAACCATTGTGTGCTTTTATTTCGTCGAAACCACGAAAGTTGCTTGCGGGCGTATCGGCGTGTGTTTCTTTTAACCAGCTCTGAGGCCATGACCCCGTGTTGAGTCAGGCTTCCAATGGTTATTGTCATGATCTGACAATTGATGCCGGAGCAATTTTGCAGCTGGATAATAT
>JAWOEM010000221.1:0-4157 GCA_046482785.1 Salinivirgaceae bacterium | reverse complement strand
TGGTATTGAAACCAACGAGGAGATTACAATTACCGATGTGCAAAAGGTTCCGTTGCTATCATATCGCAGAAAATTAGACCAATCGCTTAAAAAACTTATTGCTGGAGAAGATGATTATGAAGAAGAATTTAAAATAAAACAAAAAGGTACTGGTTTAATTCGTGATATATATTCTGTAGCCGTTTATGATTCTATAGATCAAAAAGTTATAGGAACTATTAAGGATGTAAGTGGTATTAAACAAACCGAACGCCAACTTAAGGCTATTGAACAACGTTTTCGTATGGCCATTGAAGGCACAAACGATGGATTGTGGGATTTGGATTTGACCAACCAATCGGCATACATTTCTGAGCGTTATGCTGCAATGCTTGGGTATCAGAAAACGGAATTGCCCGAAACCATTGATGCGTGGGTTGGTTTATTGCATCCCGATGATGTGGATGATGCTAAGGCAGCACTTGAGCGGTATTTGAATAAAGAAACCCATGTGTATAATGCTGTTTTTCGAATGCGTACAAAGATTGGCAGTTACAAGTGGATAAACGGCCGTGGGCGAGCCATTTGGGATGAGCATGGCAAGCCCATCAGAATTATTGGTTTTAATACAGATATAACTGAGCAAAAGAATGCCCAAATTAACTTAGAAAAAAGCCAGCAACGTTATATAAAAATTATTAGTGAGTTAATGCTGGGCATAGTCATCCATGTCGATCACAAAATTGAGTATGTAAACAAAGCTATGCTTCAGCTGGCCGGTTATACCGATGAGCAGGAGGTATTGGGGAAGAATATCCTCGATTTTGTGCACCCCGAAGATCGGCAGGCAGTTTTAAATACCATATCAGACAAAATGAACTCTGCCGAGGGGGGTAGTATTTTAATAGAGGAGCGAATAATTCGAAAAGATGGCCAAATTATCATTACTGAAGCGTCGGCTATACGCACGAGTTTCGATAATAAAGAGGCGCTCATGGTTGTAATTCACGATATTACTAAAAGAAAAGAGGCCGAATGGCATATTAAACAAAAGAACGAAGAGTATTTGGCTGCAAATGAGGAACTAAAAGAGAGTTTGCAGCATATTAAAATTATTAATGCTCAACTTGAAGAGGCTAAAGAAAAGGCCGAAGAAAGCGAGAGACTGAAAACAGCATTTTTGGCCAATATGAGTCATGAAATTCGCACACCAATGAATAGCATTATAGGGTTTTCTCAAATGTTACGAAAGCCGAATCTGGCTATTCAAAAACAACAAAGATATATCGATATTATTACCAAAAGCGGCCATCGCATGTTGGGGACTATTAACGACATTGTAGATATTTCAAAAATTGAAGCCGGACAGGCCAAAGTGTATGTGACTGAGTTTAATATTAATGAGCAGTTGGAGTATCTTTATGCGGCATTTAAGCCCGAAGCCAATGCCAAAGGCTTATCACTCAAATATGAAAATGTCAGATGCAAAAAGCCTCAACTTATGGTAACGGATAAAGATAAAACCGATGCTATTCTGATCAATATCATTAAAAATGCAATAAAATATACCGACAAAGGGTTTGTGTCATTTGGTTATACAGCCGAGGATGATCAGCTCCAATTTTATGTCGAAGATAGTGGAATTGGCATTCCCCGTAACAGACAAAAAGCAATATTTGATCGGTTTGTACAGGCCGATATCGAAGATAAAGAGGTGCGAGAGGGAACCGGATTGGGGTTGAGTATCACTAAGGCTTACATAGATATGCTTGGAGGCCACATTGAACTGACATCGGAACCGGGGGAAGGTTCAATATTTCGATTCACCCTTCCACGTCGCTATTCAAAGAGCTAAACTCTTTACTTAACAATTGAAGTTGTTTTTTCGGAACATCCAAACACCCAAACCTCTAATTCTCCCGTTACTCCCTCAATCGATCCACTTCTTCTTCAAGTTGGGTCGTACGTATTTCCAGTTCTTTGGTAATTTGTGTGAGTTCATCCACTTGGTTTACTTTCTCCAGCATTTCCATAAATGTACTTTGCGAGTCGCGCAACTCTTGAATTTCGCTTTCCAATGTTTGAATGTATTGCTCTGCGTCTTCTACCTGTTTTTGCAGCGTAAAGTTGCGGTTAATGAGTGCATGAATTGCCACATAGTTGAGACCGATTTTGTCTGCATTGGGAATATTGGTTTCAGAGCCGATTTTACCCACTCGGTCATTTCCAAAATTCGTAAAAAATTCCTGATCGGTAATCCCAAAGTGCCGCACGTCGCTGTCTTTGGTCAAACTCCATGTGCCCGGGCGCGTTTTTGCAATTTTCGACAGCACAAATTGTGGGTCTACTGGTTGGTAGTCGTGTTTTTCTTGCTGAGCAAATAGGGTGGTTGATAGTAATGCTGCAGTTAATAACAATAGTATTCTCATGATTCAATTATTTAAAAAGTTCCTGAATTTCATTTTCTGTAAGGTTTTTCAATGCCACAGTGTCTTCAATTAAATTGTCAGACAGTTGTTGCTTGTTTTCTTGCAAGGTACGTATTTTTTCTTCAACCGTATCTTTTGTAACATACCGATATACCATTACATTCTTTTTTTGTCCTATTCGGTGGGCACGATTAATGGCTTGTGCTTCTGCAGCGGGGTTCCACCATGGGTCAAGTACCATCACATAATCAGCAGCAGTAAGGTTTAGTCCTACGCCCCCTGCTTTCAACGAAATTAAGAAGATATGTTCGTCTGTGTTTTCTTGAAAATTGCTAATCACTTGTTCTCGTTCAGTTTGCGATGTTTTCCCGGTAAGCATTTCGTATTTCCATTTTTTCTTTTTGCATTCGTCCGCAATAATATCTAAATGTTTCGTGAAAAACGAAAATATGAGCACCTTATGATTTTCTGCTACAAGATTTTCGAGGTCTTTAAGTACAATTTCAGTTTTACCCGATTGTTCTTCTGCATCGGCATCGAGCAAGCGTGGAGAGCAGGCTAGCTGTCGCAGTTGCGATAATGCTTTAAGCACAACAATGGCATTGCCTCCGGATACATCGTAAGGTGTAATTTTAGAAAGCTTGTTTCGTACGGCCGATTTGGTTTTTTCGTATAGCTCTTTTTGCTCCTCCGACATTTCGCAGAGAATGGTTTGCTCGGTTAGTTCGGGCAAATCTTTGGCCACATCTGCCTTTTTTCGGCGTAAAATAAATGGCGAGATCAGTCTTTTTAGTTTTTCCAGCTTCTTTTCGTCTTGCTTTTTTTCAATGGGCACGGCAAAATGATTTTTAAACCATTTTTGGTTGCCTACAATACCGGGGTTAATAAAGTTTAGTTGTGCCCATAAGTCTGTTAGTGAGTTTTCTATAGGTGTTCCGGTTAGTACCAGCTTGTGCTTTGCCTTTAGTTTAATCGCAGCTTTGTAGGTAGCCGATTGGGGGTTTTTAATGTTTTGACTTTCGTCGATAACAATATAGTCAAAATGAAATTGTTCAAGCGTTTCGATGTCTTTTCGAATAATCCCATATGACGAAATAATTAAATCGTAATACTTGAAATTTTGGATGTCTTGCGTGCGATTTGTCCCCGTGTAGCTGTAGAGTTTTAATTCTGGTGAAAATTTTGCCACTTCAGCTGCCCAGTTGTGTATGAGCGATGTAGGTACAATAATTAGCGATGTGGCCGGACGGTGGTTTGTGGGCATCACCTCAGCAAATAAATCCAGTTGCCCATCGCTGTTTGGTGTCGCTGTGGAGTGCGACACCTCTTCGTGCGTGTACTCTAAGTGGTGATAGCTTAGCAAAGTTAATGTTTGCAATGTTTTGCCCAGCCCCATATCGTCGGCCAGACAGCCTCCAAACTTAAATTCTCGTAAATGGCGCATCCATTGATATCCGGTGTTTTGATAGCCGCGTAGGGTTGCCTTTATTTTTTCCGGCGTAGCATAATCGTCTTTCGTGTTAATGAGTTTTTCGAACCGTTTCAGAACCGTGTTGCCTTCGGGTAGTTGCAGTTGTGTAAGCAGCTGGAACTGATAGGGTTGTATTTTGACAGTGTTTTTCGTTAAGGTGCCTGCACCAAAGATTTCGGCATATGTTGCAAACCACGATTCAGGAATTATGGCAATGGAACCGTCGGGTAATTTGTATTCCCGAATGCCCTTCATTATGTGATTTCGTAATTTAGCAA
>JAWOEM010000387.1:0-6215 GCA_046482785.1 Salinivirgaceae bacterium | reverse complement strand
ACTTTAAATATACCACCAGTGGCAGGTGTTGCAAATTCATTGACATGGCCTGTACCCAATACTATTTTCTACCATTGTAACATTCTTTTTTTGGCCTAAATTTACCCACTGGCCAAACACGAAATAATGGAGAAATAAAAAACAGGATAAAATGATTAGTTTTCTTACAGTTGTATATTTAAAAAGTACTTGTTAGTTATTTGCAAAGAAAAGTGTTTTTTTGAAAGTCAAATCTTCTAAGAATAATCGTATTGAAAACCCAATGCAATGTGGCAAACCATTACTTAATTCCTACTCAGATTAAGTTTTTAAGCTTAAAAACCTTGCGGAATTTTGGTGTCTATAAATCCCGTGTCTAATAATCATCTATTACTGAAAAAGCATTCAAATTTCAGTCTCATTTTGGCATTTATGTCAGCTTCCGTTTCTACAGCGAAGTAGCTTTATTGCATGGCTATACAGCCGTTTTATCACACTTCTTGGCAAAACCCCACTCCCTCATTACAAAAAGCACTCGGCACAAAAAAGGCTGAAAAATGCAGTTGGTAATTCCAACCGCATTTTTCAACCTGAAAATTTGCTTGTCGCTGCTCCAAAAGCAACTGTTCGATTTACTTTGTCAATGCAAAATTTAGTTAACTACAATTTTTTGCACCTTGCCAAATCCAAGCGTTCCCATACGTACCAAGTACACGCCTTTCGACACGTGCGACATGTCGAACGTGTATTCGTACACGCCATTGGAATTTAGAACCCGGTTAAAAAGCAGCAAACGTCCGGATACATCATGAATGGTTATATTCATTTTCTCGCCGTAAGTAGTCTTCATCGAGGCCACAAACTGATTATTGCCTTCATGTCTTATTTCCAGCGTTGCAGAGGCGAGTTCAATGGTTTCAGCACTACTACCATCGTCAATAAGCACTTTGTAATCTTCAGTTTCGCCATAAGTTGTAGCTTCGCAAGCAGAAGCGGGAATTTGTTCATCTGAGGTTTTTACGCGCATCAAATGTTCGCCCTTTGTGGCACTTTCTGGAATGCTTAGCGAAACCACATCGCTTAAATCAGTTCCGGTTTCACCTTCAGACAAAACATAATTATCGACCAACAACTCGTTTGTTTCAAAAACAAAATTGTCATTTAAATCGATCCACACATTCAGATTTACATTTCCGATTCCGGTAGTAACGGTAAGACTCCCGGATGTGCCCCGACCCAAAGTTGCCATGTGTTCAGTAAAATCTGAATATCCGGAAGAACTGCATTGGCTGACATTATTAATGGAGCCCAGTTGCAGAGCATCGATTCCGTAGCCTGTAGAGCAGTCTGACTGTGGCTGACAGATAGAGTTTGTAATGACAACATCGAGTGTGTCATTTTCAGGATTATCGTCTCCCAGTGCATCAATATAAACCCGAAGCTGATGATCCATAATAGCTGAAAAGTCGCCCTTTTGACTGAACGCATAACTTACTACTTGACCGGGAGTAATAGAGGTTGTAATACTTTCGCCTACCGGAGCCTCATCATTAAGAATGTAGAACATCTCGATATCAGAAATTGTATTTTCTCCGAAGTTTTCCAAGAGAACTCTCACATCCTCGTTGTCTGTGAGATCCGGAGCCGATGAAGGTGCAGTAATACTCTTAACACCTAGATCATCGCTAACAGAAGGAGTAATATCCAAGGTCAACACATCGTTTTCCGAATTTTCATCGCCGCCCAAGGCGGTGTAAGCCTCTAACGTGTAAGTGTTTCCAATTATCGGAAAGTCGGCAGTTGTAGAAAACGTATGCTGCAAAGTTGTGGCTGCTTCCAGCGTTTCTGTCACGACTTCAGTAACGGCAGTGCCACCGTTTATACGATAGCCTACAGTAAAGTTTTCTTGACTCTCTGTTCCATAATTACGTATGGTAATGGTCACCGGAATATCTTCGCCCAATTCGTTTGCCGATGGGGAATCGATACTAAAAACGCCAACATCGGTGGTAAAGTCAGGAGCTAACTTAAATACTCCTACCCGATTCTTGCGCCCGCTTCCGCTAAAATACTCACCAATAGACCAAAATGTGAGGTCATCAGTCGGATCGATAGTCATTTGTGAATAGTCGCCATATCGAGTAGATGGGTTGGAGGATGTTCCATCAACAATCACTTGTTCTTCAATTGTCATTAAATCAATAGGATCACTAGCATACCGGCCGGTATAGCGCAAAGCTGGATTGATGGTATTACTTACTATGGTATAAGCTAATGCGATATTACCTTGCGCATCCATAGCCATATTTCCCGAAAATGCACTATGTCCATCTGGTTGTGCATAGGTTCCTTCCTGATATACTTCCCAATTGTCGCCATCGTTAGCCTGACGCAACTCATACCAGCGAATTCCGGCTAAATCGTCGTTTCCATCCAAATCGACTACAAAATTAAAAACAGCAGAATTATGAGTTGGAAATCTTCTGTAACCGGCCATATACATAATGGTTGCCTGCAAAGCATCGATATCGCTGCCCGATGGTTGCGGTAAATTTGAAAATGAGCCTCCGTCGAATAACCCATCGAACGGAGTAACAGTAATTTCTTGCGGTGTGGATATGGTGGAGTTGGTGGGTGTATTCCAGTCAGCATTGATATTCCAAATTTTCAGATGATCGGAAGTTACTCCAGACCAAGAGTCGTCTTGCATATATACAATCGGGGCATTTCCTGCAGGAGGCATTTCAAAGCCACTCACATTAAAACCTAAAGGGCTGTAAAAGCCACTTACTTCGATTCCCGGAAGTGAAAATCCTACAATCTGAGCGCTGGCATCGCCGTCAATCATGGCTTGGCGGTCGAGGGCAAATACGACCTCACTTGACTGTGGTGAGCTTTGATCTTTGTTGGCTGTGATGTAGTAGCCATCAGACCATATTGAATATTTTGGGTAATCGGGAAACGTATTTGTTGGGAACTGATACGTGTACCACCCATCGTTCAATGGATCGGGTCCTTGGGTTACGGCAACCAGAAAACCATTGCTGTAGAATTGGGTAACTACGAACCGATCGGCAAACTGATCGTAAAACACGATGGGGTCGCCCATGGACTGTCCGGCCCAAATATTTGCCAGAGAGGCCTCGGCAGTCAAGGCATTACCTTCACGATCCCAAATGCGAAACGATGAGTTCCACGCATTCACAAAATGGTTTGGCCCCACCGCTCCGGTAGGATCGGTTGGCGTTGCATAAGCGGTAACCGCATCGAACGTCAAAAGAGGCTCTACACCTTTATGCTGTGGCGAACGCTCCTGACGGCTTACCAACGGGTCGCCAGAAATCGGCAATCCTTTTCCCGGTACAACCTGATTGATACCGGCACGTTTTGGGTTGAATTCTTTCACCTTGTTTTCTGCCGGAATAAAATCGCCCGATTCTATTTTGGATGCGATCGAAGGTGCAATGTGCATTGATGCGGCCTTTTTCACCCAAGTGGCCTTTTGTGCTTGGTTAACCTGCCCCTGTGCGACGTTAAATCCAACAAAAAGCCAAGTTAAAACAATAATTAATATAGATCTCATAAGGTTATATTTAAGTGTACAATTTATATAAGACACGAAAATGCAAAATGGTTTCAAATAAGATGGTTGCAAACAACAGGGCATATTAAAAAGGAGCCAACTCTTCCGTTCAAAAACCGAGCCCTCCTTTTTTTCGAATTCAAATCAGACTTAAAAAGTCATAAAAAAACATCCTATCACTCATCTGCTCTCAATCGACCGCCACGCACCGTGGCTCCCAAAGTAATGCCGGCACTCACCACAACCAAATTTTTGATAATATACTGTCCTTCGAAAGTTAATGCATAAGGAAACTCAACAAAAATTTGTTCCGAGAACAGAAATATTGGTGTAAAAGTGCCCACCATTTGCAGGTACAACAGCAATAATGTTTCGCGCATAAAAACATTAAACAGCAATCCAATACCAATCAACACCTCCCAGGATGCAAGTCCGTAAAGAATGAGTTTTTCGGGTAGTAATCCAAAAGTAAGAATATCAATGGTATCTATAGCAATAGTCTGGGCCGGGCTAAGTCCCTCAAAAAACTTGAGTATTCCGAACCAAAAAAATATGATACCTATGCTAATCCGCAACAATCGAATCCCTTGGTGAGACATCCAGTGGGTGACTTTCCGATCGATTCTATCAAATGTTTCTCCTCTTAAGTTCATTTTCATCAATTTTTAGGTGTACGGGGTTCTCTTTTTTTAAAATCAAAGGCGCAACAAAAACAAACTCCATTTTACTCGGCAAAAAGTACCCATTCATTTTTAGTGATTCATTTCCATCAGTAACAGAAAATGTAATATTTTGTTCTAAAATACGAAAAGCAACATGACGTTAATTGTTGGTCTTAAGCAAGTTACTTGCAAAGATTGCAAATATCCCAGTACTACGGTGAATATTCTCTCCTTACTTCTGTTCAAACATTCTATCGATCATGCTACCTCGGGCACGCTTCGAACCACAGCAACGTGTTATACTTTGGACGCAAGAGCACTATTCCATAAGCTACCCTGATGGTTTCTGAGGATAGGGCGATTCAAAGATGAAACAAATTACGACATGAAACTGCATACCCTATGAGCAAACCGATTTTTAAGTTGTAGTAAAAAATCCACCTTGGTACCAGACAATCCCAAGTAGAACCTAAATTCCGCACGGATTTAATTTTTTAAGGTCAAAATCCGTGCGGAATTTAGGTTAACCCCGATTTAGAAAATCACTCATTTGGGTCAAGAATGAAACCGAATGAGATGATTTAGTTAATCGAACCGAGTCAGGTTTTGCCTGACGAGCTCAACGCAGTTAATTCGCAAGGAATACAAAGATATAATGTATAATTCTTTGCGGATTTTGGGTAGAAACAATTGCATCTTACCCAATTATCAGGGTCCAATCCTTACAATTTCTTAGTCGTGAGCGAGAATCGTATAATTTGATTACTATTTTGCAACATATTGCGTAATTTTACCAATATTTTACGAAATCAATTAAATGATAGTCTCATGAAAAAATTAGTGTTGGCCATATTCCTCTTAAGCAACTTGTCTGCTTTTTCGCAGGTTTCAGCGTACCTCAATAGAAAAATGAACCAACAGGGCGATGAACCTGTTCCGGTAATTGTAATTCTGAAGCAGCAATGGAATACCGACTCGGCAATAACCGCCATGAAAGCACAAAAGTTAACTGCCGACAAACGATTGAAAACGACCATTTCGGAAGTTCGAAAATTTACAGCCACACATCAAAAAGCGCTACTGCAAACCGTAACGCACATGCGAAATCAACACACCATAAGGAATATTCGCCCTTTTTGGGCTGCCAACATCGTAGCTTTGGAGGCCAATGCCGAAGCCATTTTTCAATTGGCACAGCACCCCGATGTAGATCAAATAGTATATGACGAACCGGCATACGCCGTTTACCCACAACCGAAAACAGACACAGAAAATCATACCAAAACAGATGGTGTTCTTCAAGGAATCGAAACTATAAATGCCCCGGCACTTTGGCGGCTTGGTTACACTGGAAAGGGGCGACTGGCATTTGGTGTCGACACCGGCATTTTTCCCGGTCACCCGGCGTTTGGCAACCGTTTTTTAGGCAATTACCTGCCTTTATCGCAATGCTGGTTTGGCTACAATAATAGTTGGCCATTCGACATTACCGACCATGGTACTCACACCATGGGAACCGTTCTCGGATTTAAATCGGAAATGAACGACACCATTGGCGTGGCATTTAACGCACGTTTTATTGCGTCCGATCCCATTGTGGGGAATTTGAGTGAGCTACGCACACGCTCAGAGCTCATGGAATCGTTCCAATGGGCACTTAACCCCGACGGCGATGCCACAACCGTTTCTGATGTTCCCGATGTAATCAATAATTCGTGGGGATTATCGAATTCCGATAACCCCGACAATTGCGATTTACCATCGACACTTGTTCTGAATACTGTTAATGCTGCCGGCATTGCCGTGGTTTTTTCGGCCGGAAACGATGGCCCTTCGGCAGGCACCGTTGGCGAGCCGGCTCACATTGCCCGCTCTACCACAAATGTGTTTAGCGTTGGCGCACTCAGTTCTAGTAACTTATCCATAGCAGGCTTCTCGAGTCGAGGCCCCACAAATTGCTACAGTGGAGCCGACACCTCATTACAAATAAA
>JAWOEM010000381.1:0-9718 GCA_046482785.1 Salinivirgaceae bacterium | reverse complement strand
GACAGATAAACCTCGATTTGGCCGATAGAAGTTTTAAACGCGGAACCATTAACTCGATCAACTTCAGGCAAGTACAGCTTAATTATCTGAATGCATCGTTAGCCAAGCTTCAGGCAATTTATAATTTAATGGATTCTTACACCGAGGTGATGCGCCTTTCCGGAGGAATTTTACAGCAATTTGACATGAGTGAAGACCAATAACCGCAACCATTGCATCTTTCCGGTCGACCCTATAGTACAGCCTTGCTTTTTATCTGAAGTATTGCTTACGTATCGGGGTATCTCTACTGCACCTCACATTTATCCACAGAAAATACGAATATTTTCTTACATTTGTCTGAAAGATTAATACGAATATTTTTTTAGATATGGAAAGAGTTGTCAGCGGAATACGATCAACAGGAAACCTGCACCTTGGAAACTATTTTGGAGCCATTCGCAATTTTGTGAGAATGCAAAACGATCATGAATGTTTTTTCTTTATAGCCGACTATCATTCACTTACTACACATCCAACACCTGCCGATTTGCATAGTAATGTGCGGCAAGTGCTTGTTGAGTATTTGGCAGCCGGAATCGACCCCGAAAAAGCAACATTGTTTGTTCAAAGCGATGTACCCGAAGTGGCCGAGCTTACACTTTTGCTAAGCATGAACGCCTATGTTGGCGAATTGGAACGTACCAGCAGCTTTAAAGAGAAAGTACGGAAAAATCCCAATAATGTAAATGCCGGATTACTTACTTACCCGGTTTTAATGGCTTCCGATATACTTATTCATCATGCCACAAAAGTGCCTGTAGGAAAAGATCAGGAGCAGCACCTCGAGATGTGCCGGAAATATGCCCGCCGATTCAATGGCATGTATAAAACGGAATATTTTAAAGAACCAGAACCATTTAATTTTGGGCAGGATCTGATAAAAATTCCCGGACTCGATGGTGCAGGAAAAATGGGAAAATCTGAAGGGAATGGTTTGTTTTTAGCCGACTCTCCCAAGCAAATACGCAAAAAAGTAATGAAAGCGGTTACCGACTCGGGACCAACAGAACCAAATTCCCCCGTTACCGAACCTGTCCAAAACTTGTTTACCATAATGGATGTGGTGTCGGAACCCGAAACATTGAAGTTTTTTCAGCAAGAATACGCCAACTGCACCATTCGCTATGGCGATTTGAAGAAACAACTTGCCGAAGATATCGTAAAATTTGTAGAACCAATTTATAATCGAATTCAAGAATTATCGGCCGATAGCGACTACCTGCAAAAGGTTGCACGCATGGGGGCAGAAAAAGCACACGAAAGTGCTGCT
Source organism: Salinivirgaceae bacterium (assembly GCA_046482785.1). Classification (GTDB taxonomy): domain Bacteria; phylum Bacteroidota; class Bacteroidia; order Bacteroidales; family Salinivirgaceae; genus Salinivirga. The sequence goes on along the minus strand of JAWOEM010000381.1, from coordinate 8,406 downwards.
AAAACAGTAAAAGAGGTGAGGGAAATAATTGGGTTCAAAAAATTTTGACCTTAACGCCGATTTTATTAAGTTTAGCCAGTACAAATATTGACCTAAAAACCAATACAGTATAATTAAATGCATTATGCAATTGTGAAGGAAAGCTGGAAAGGATAACGGATAGACTACCGGAGATTGGCCATACGCAAATGCAGTTAATTGAACAGGAACTTTTACATAAGTTTTATTCGAATGAAATTAAAATTGCGGTTAAGACATAAGATCCAGCTCATTATCACATCCATTTCTGTGGTGGTTTTTACGGGCGCTATTAGTTACATTGCCATGAAAGATAGGCAGAGCGCCTACGAAAACCAAACAAACCTTATTGAAGCACAAACCGAAAAGTATGCCAACGAAATAAAAGTGCTTATCAACGAAGACTTTGCTGTGGCGCGTACATTGGCTTTGGCGTTTAAAACTTTTCAGTTTTACGATAAAGATGAATACCAGAAACTGGTGAACCAAATTTATGACTTTGTGTTTTCCGGGAACCCCGAGTTTTATCAACTTTGGGACAGTTGGGAGTTAAACGCAATTGATTCTGCATGGAACAAACCAACAGGAAGAATTAGCAATACGCGCTTCCGCGAAAAGGGCGAAGTAAAAAGCACAACCGATATTCGAAGCCTCGATGGCGATAATGAATATTATGCAAAAGATAAAGCATTAGCACGTGAGCTTATATCAGAAATTTATGCCGATGCCTACATCGAGAAAAAAGCAGAACGAAAAATTATGACGGCCTTTGAGGCTCCAATAATGCTGAATAAGCAATTTGTCGGGCTCATTGGAATTGATGTTACACTCGATCGTTTTCAAGAAATTGTAAGTGCTATAGAAATTAAAAAATTAGATGGCAGCTACGCCTTTCTTCTATCGCACAACGGTAAATATGCAGCTCACCCCAATAATGAATTATTAAACACAAAAGCATTAAAAAATCCAACCAACCTCGAGAACTTTAATCTTTTTCAGCGTATTGAACTTGGAGAATCTTTCTCGGTTACCCATATCGATGAAGAGGACGAGCGATTTGTGAGTTACTTCCCAATAAAGATTAGTCGCACAGATACTTATTGGTATCTCGGAATAAGTGTCCCAAAAACGTCAATTAATCAGGCAGTGAACGAAAACCTATATGTTTCCCTTGTTGTGGGCATACTTGGCCTTATTTTAATGAGCATTGTCATTTATGTGGTTGCCTTGAGTATTACACGTCCCATTCAGGCGGTAACCGGTCAGCTGCGTAATTTGGCACAAGGCCAGATTAGTACAAAAAACACTTTGAACCTACGCACCGGCGACGAAATTCAGGAAATGGCCGAAGCTCTGAATGAAACCATAGAAAAGCTTAATCATAAAAATGTGTTTGCCAAACGACTTGGCGAAGGCGATTTGCAGTATAAGTTCGATATTGAAAATGAAAAAGATGAACTTGGCTTATCCTTGGTCGAAATGCAGCAAAACTTACTAAAGGCCAGAAAAGAGGAAGAGAAGCGGAAGCAGGAAGATCAAATAAACCAATGGATCAATAAAGCCATTACCGAAACCAGTGATATATTCAGAAAGCACAATAAAAATATTCAGGAGTTATCATTCATAACCCTGCAGTACTTCCTCGATTATCTCGATATTGTGCAGGGCGGAATTTACATTCGAAACGACGATGAAGATGAGCCATTCTACGAGTTGGTTTCCGCCATAGCCTTTGGGCGCGATAAGCTTATTGAACGCAAAATAAAAGAGGAGGAAGGGCTTGTTGGCCGATGTGGATACGAAAAATTAACGGTGAGCCTGACCGAAATCCCAGACGACTACGTAGATATAAAATCAGGACTGGGTGGTGCCAACCCCAATAATATTTTGCTCGTGCCACTCAAAAGCAACGAGCTGGTTTATGGTGTTGTTGAATTAATATCATTTAAACCAATCGAGGATTATAAAATTTCTTTGGTGGAACAAGTTGGGGGCAATTTGGCAGCCACCATTGCCAATGTCAAAATTAATGAAAAAACAGAAAAGTTGCTTCGACAATCGCAACAGCAAGCCGAAGAACTGGCGCGGCAAGAGCAGGAAATGCGCCAGAATGTTGAAGAAATGAAAGTTACTCAGGAAGGAGCGCAGCAGCGTGAGCAAGAAATGCAAGCACTACACGATGCCGTAAACGATATTGCCTATCTTGCCGAGTTCGACATGGATGGGCACTTAATTGATATGAATAAAAATTTGGAAGTTCTATTGGCCAAGCCCAAAGAACAAATGATAGGGATGCAACAAGGAGCCTTCGGTGAAACTGCCGATCCTGAAGATTTTCAAACCATGTGGAGTCAGTTGCGCAAAGGTTCCTCTGTTACACACGAACAACGAATTTTAACCGGTTCAGCAGACGTTTGGTTGCTTGAAACCTATAAGCCCATTTTAAATGCGGAAGGAGAACCATATAAAGTCATTAATATTGCAATTGATATTACACATACAAAATCTTGACTAGTGTCAAAAAGAAAAGTTATGTCTCCCATAAGAAAGCTTCATTTGTGAGGCTTGCGGAGACAAAATACCAAGTAAGTACCCGCCGGTTGTTTAGCCGAGCTAAAAATAAAATTTAAACAGATGAACGGGTTAATAAATAAAATAAAAGAGAGCATACAAGCTAAGTTGCAGCTGTTTATATTAAGCAGCGCCACCATTGTGTTTCTCGCTACAATACTTTACGTAACAGTAAAAAACAGGCAAATGGAACTCGAAGAGTCCATTCGACTGACAAAAGAGGTAGCGCAAAAACGAGCTTCCGATATTCAGAGCGAACTGAATAAGGACTTTGCCCTAACGCATACAATGGCCGCAGCCATGCAAGATTTTGTTTTGCAGTCAGATTCGGTGCGAAATAATCTTGTACCTACCATGCTTAAGCGCGTATTTGAGCGCAACAGCCATTTGCAATCGTTATGGATTCATTGGGAGCTTTCCGCTGTAGTGCCCAACTATCCTTTCACATACGGGAGAGTGCGTAAAAATTATTTTCGTAAGGGAAATACAATCAATTATAAAATCGATACGGTAGATACGGAGGGCGATAAAGAAAACGGATTGTATTATGCCATCAAAACGCGGAAAAAAAATGTGATTACCGAGCCCTATTGGTATTCGTATTCGGGAGATGATAAAGATGCAATACTAGAAACCAGCATCTGTGTTCCTGTGCTACAGAGCACTAAATTTTTGGGGTTAATGGGGATTGATATAAAACTGGATCGCTTTGAGGAGCTTGTTGGAAAAATCCGCCCGTTTAATAAGAGCTATGCTTTTTTTGTTAGTCACGAAGGAACCTTTGTCTACCACCCCATGGCATCCAATATTGGGGGCAATTTAATTACTGATAACAAAAAAGACAATGAAAAATACCGATTCGATGTACGAATGAAAAGTGGCAAACCCTTTTCATTTAGGCGTAAAGATAATGGTCAAGAACTTTTTGTAACGTTTGCTCCCGTTTTTATTGGCGATACCGGAACACCATGGTACCTCAGCATAGTTGTTCCTTACGAAGAAATGACAGCTATGGCCAATCAAAATATGATTCAATCCTTTTTAATCGGATTTGTCGGTCTATTGTTTTTAGGAATTATCTTGTATTTCATTGCTCGCAACATTACACGGCCGCTTACGCGGATATCCAATATGCTAAAAGAGCTGGCAGCAGGAAAAATTAATACAAAAACCCACCTTAGGGTAAAAACAAGAGATGAAATTGGCAGCATATCACACGATGTAAACGGACTTAAAGATAGCTTGGGCCGAACAGCTATGTTTGCCACCGAAATTGGAAAAGGAAACCTCGACGTCGAATTCCAGAAATTAAGCGATGACGATGTCATTGGAAATGCGCTGCTCAACATGCGCGAAAGCCTGCGCGAAGCGAAAGAAGAAGACCTTAAGCGCCAGCGTGCCGATGAAATTCAAAAGTGGATTACCAACGGAATTGCTCGCATAAATGAAATAATGAGGCAACATAGCGAACTGGATGAACTCGCTTATGCCGTTGTAAAATATATTGTTGACGCCTTAAAGGCGAATCAGGGCGGTTTTTACGTACTCAAAGAAACCGAGGCTGGAGTAGATATCGAAGATGTAACCTTTGAAGCCGTTACAGCACTGGCTTGGGGACGGAAAAAACCGCTACATCGACAAATTAAAATGGGCGAAACCCTTATCGGACGAGCTGCCTACGAACAGGCTACCCTATACATGACCGAAATACCTGAGAACTACGTAAATATTACGTCCGGACTTGGGAAGGCAAACCCACGATCGTTACTTATTGTTCCACTTATACTTAACGATGAGGTAATGGGTATTCTCGAAGTTATTTCTTTCAACGAACTCGAAAAATATCAAATAGAATTTGTCGAAAAAGCCGGCGAAAGTATTGCCTCTACCATTGCATCGGTGAAAATTAGCCAGCGTACAGCCCGCCTGCTCGAACAAACCAAAAGTCAGGCAGGTGAACTCACCGAAAAAGAAGAAGAGCTACGACAGCAAATGGAAGAAATGCAGGCAACACAGGAGGAGGCATCAAAACGGCAGGCAGAAATGTCGGGAATGATTACTGCCATTAACTCCATAGCCTACGTTGCCGAATACAGCATGGATGGGTTTATTACTCATGTAAATGAAGCCTATGCACAACTACTCGAAATGCCCCAGCAACAAATTGTAGGAAAAAAGCAAGGCTTTTTTCAAGTAGGTTTAGATGAAGACAGAAGAGAAAAATTTGAACAATTGTGGGTTAAAATGCGGAAAGGTATCCCTCATAAACAAGAACAGAGGATAGAAGTAAACAATAAAACCCGCTGGTTATCCGAAGTATACACCCCAATTAATGATGTAGACGGATCACCCGTACGGGTAATTAATATTGCAATGGACGTTACACATTTGAAAAGTAATGAAAACGATTAGCCCATTGTTCCGTTTATTAGGTTCAGTGGAAATAGAAACAAACATAATTGAAGCCACACAGAATTAAGGTTTTGTATCAATGAAAAAAATTCGATTAAATATCAATACACGAATGTTGGTCTACTTGCTCAGTGGAGCCACATTTATTTATGTATTGTCGTTAGGTGCTGTTGTCCTTCAAACGATTAACTCTACCAAAAAAGACACATTTTCGATAGTAGAAAAAACGGCCGCAGAAAAGGCCAATGTCATTAAAGCAGAAATCGACGCTGATTTTAAGGCCGTTCAAACTCTCGCCTACGCTGGATCGACGTTTACAATGGATAACTTTGAGCAATGGGAGCCCATTTTTCTTGAACAGCAAAAAGCAATACTGGAAAATAACAGCTATTATCTCTCCGTAGCCACCAGCTTCGAAATGCGTTTCATTCAGCCCGGGTACACCGAAAAGTACGGGCGAATGCTTAAAGGATATTTTCGCGAAAGCGATGTTATAAAGTCATTCGATGCATCAAAAGATATGGATGGCAACGATTTTACAAGCAATTATTACAACATTAAAACAAAGAAGCTTAACTATATTAGCGATCCCGAAATGTATTCCTATTCAGGCAAGCCGGAAGATGCTGTTTTAAACACCAATATTTCCGTACCCATATTAAAAAATAATGAGTTTGCCGGATTGGCTGGAGCCGACATCAATATGGATTTTTTTCAAGCCATTACCGACTCCATTCAGCTCTACCCTAAAAGTTATGCTTTTATCCTTTCGCATAATGGTGTAGTTGTGGCACACCCCATTGCCGATTGGGTTGGTAAAAAACTCGATGAGGTAGACACCGTATTTGAAAACCACCGGAAAATATTGCAAAATGTATCGGAAGGACAAACATTTTCGTTTTTTAATACCGATGTGCTTGCCAACGAAGAGTTCCACTATACTTTTGTACCTATTCATGTTAAAGGGCCCGATGTAAATTGGTCATTAGCCATTGCTATTCCGGAAGATGTATTGCAAGAGAAAACATCGGATATTGCAAAAAGTGGAATTGTTATAGCCATTATTGGAATGTTTTTTATGGCTTTAATCATTACATTCATTGCTCGTAGTATCAGTCGTCCGATTATTGCTACAACCAAAATCTTAAAAAAACTTTCGCTTGGGCAAATTGATCGGAATAATACTCTGGCAATTACCTCCAACGATGAGTTGGGCGAAATGGCCGAATCTGTTAACCTCCTTACTGATGGACTTGCTCGTACAGCCGAATTTGCAGATGCAGTTGGGCACGGAGACCTTGCTTTTGAATATCAAACACTTTCAGACAACGATATTTTAGGTAATGCCCTTCTTGAAATGAGGAGGAATCTGAAAGAGGCCAAAGATGAAGAACAAAAACGCAAAGAAGAAGAGCGCATAAGGCGCTGGGCGGCAGATGGATACACGATGCTAAACGAAATTCTCCGACAATCGAACGATTTGCGTGACCTTTCCTACGCTATTTTAACAGCTATTATTAAATACATCGATGCCACAATGGGGGCAATTTATGTACTCAACGACACCAATAAAGACGATACCTATTTCGAAATGATGACCTCTGTGGCTTACGAACGTGAAAAGATGTTACGGCATACGGTAAAACCCCAAGAAGGCCTCGTAGGCCGATGTGCCCATGAAAGCCTTACAATTCACTTGCGCGAAATTCCCGAGGACTACATAAAAGTGACCTCCGGACTTGGCGAGTCAAACCCCCGAACACTTATTCTGGTTCCTCTCAAGGTAAACGAACAGGTGATGGGTGTAATGGAACTCGTCAGTTTCAACGAATTTGAAGATTATCATATCGATTTTCTTGAAAAAGCAGGCGAAACCATTGCCAGCGATATCTCAACAACAAAAATAAACCAACAAACCGAAGTCCTGCTCAAACAGTCGCAACGACAGGCAGAAGAACTCTCGCAACAGGAAGAAGAGATGCGCCAGAATATGGAGGAAATTCAGGCCACACAAGAATCGCTTAAAGAGAGCCAGGCTAAAACACAAATGATTTTCGATAATGTGGTTGATGCCATTGTTTCTATCGATGCACGCGGAATGATTGAGCTATGGAACCCGGCTGCCGAAAAATTATTTGGCTACACAGAGTCAGAAGTATTGGGCAAAAATGTGAAAATCATTATGTATGGAAATGATGCGAATGAGCACGACAATTATATAAAACGCTATATGCAAACTGGTCAGCGCCATGTGCTCGGAAAACCCCGAGAGGTGATGGCAATGCATAAAACAGGACGGAAATTCCCTGTTGAACTACTCCTCGAAGAAGGACGCCTGGGCAATGAAACCAAATTTGTTGCGGTATTGCGCGATGTACAAGACAAGCATAAGTTGGAGAAATCTATGCAGGAGCGCATCAAACAACTAGAAGAGGTTAGTAAGGAGGCGCAACGCAGCAAAACTGAAATGGAATTGCTTATCAATGGCGTCAAAGAGGTTTCGCTATATGCTGAGTACAATATGGAACGAAAAATAACTGATATCAATAAAAATTTCCTTAAATTGATCGGAAAGGATTATGAGGAAATGTTAGGCGTTCAACAAGGCGTTTTTGAAAGCAACCCGGAGAAAGTAAAAGAATTTGATAAAATGTGGGCAGACCTGAAAGCCGGGAAAACCCGAAAAATTGTTCAAAAAGTTATGGCAAATGGCAAAACACTCTATTTCTCTGAGGTGTATATTCCTGTAAAAGATGCGAACAACCAAGTTGCAAAAGTGATTAACCTGGCCATTGATATAACCGATTCGATTAAAAAACACAAATAATACCTGATAATGAAATCATTTAAAGACATACGGTTTAGTTTAAGCTTACGATTAATTGCAGGCGTTGTGTTTACAGCCGGAATTATTTATTTGCTTACTATACGGTACATTAACTACGATTTTGAAAATGTTGCCGTCGAATCTGCAAAAAAGCAAACAAACAAGCAGGCAGAACAAGTGGCCAGCCGTATTGAAAATATTTTTGATGCCGATTATAATATTTTTAGAACCTATGCACAGGTTTTTGAAGAATTTGAACAGTATGATTCAAGTTCTTATCGGAATTTTTTTAATCGTACACTGGAAAAAGCGCTTATGCAAAGCGAACGGTATTATTCAACCTGGGATAACTGGGAGCTGCGTTTTGTTCATCCCGGATGGGATAAGCCTTACGGACGGGTTTCCTATGCCTACTATCGCGAAGGTGGCTTTATTATGGAAACAATTGACACTCTCGATATTCACGCCGACGATACCGCCAGCCTTTACTATAAATACAAAGTAAACCCTTCTGAAGGTATTGCAGAACCATATAAGTATTCTTTTTCGGGAAGTACGGAGGGTGAAATTTTAATGAC
>JAWOEM010000316.1:0-3823 GCA_046482785.1 Salinivirgaceae bacterium | reverse complement strand
CACTTTTTTGTCGATTCAGGCATAAAAGACAGTCTCTACTATTGGGGCGAGTTCCGAAAAGCACTCGATTTATATGTTAACCTGAAAAAGGAATGCCCAACGCTTGAAGCATTAAACATTGGTGGTGGATTCCCCATTCGCAACCACCTTGGTTTCGAGTACAGCTACGAAACCATGATTGGCGAAATTGTAAGCAACATAAAAGAAGTGTGCACCACAGCCGGAGTAGACGAACCCGATATTTATACCGAGTTTGGACGCTATACAGTGGGCGAAAGCGGTGCCATTATTTTTGAAGTGCTGGAGCAAAAAAAGCAAAACGATACCGAAACATGGTACATCATAAACAATTCGCTGATGAACACCATTCCCGACGCATGGTCTATTCACGAAAAGTTTATTTTACTGCCTGTAAATAAATGGAATAACGAATACCGACGTGTAAATATCGGTGGTATAAGTTGCGACCACTCCGATTATTACAACTCCGAAGATCTGAACCAGGAAGTACTGCTACCAGCATTTACCAATCGCGAAAAAGAACCTCTATACATTGGTTTTTTCCATACCGGCGCATATCAGGATTCCATCAGTGGCTACGGTGGAATAAAGCACTGCCTTATTCCCTCGCCCAGCCATATTGTAATTGATCGCGACGAAAAAGGAAACATTATCGATTATGTTTATCGGAACGAACAAACGGTAAGCGATATGTTCCAGATTTTGGGTTATACAGACCCCGAACCGGGCGAAATCAAAAAGAATGAAATACGTAAAATATAAAATGCAAAATGAATAAGAACTTTGCAGGGTTACCCGATGAGTTAACCACATTTGCAGCAGCAAAAGTACTGTTGCAAAGCATCCCGTACGACGGAACAAGCACCTGGGGAAAGGGAGCTAATAATGGGTTTGAAGCATTTCTCGATGCGGCCGAGAATATGGAATTATTCGATATTGAAACCCAAAGCGAAGTGTACAAAAATGGCGTGAACATTTTGCCTGCAATTACCGAAGACGCTTCGCCGGAAGCCATGAAAGAAGCCGTACTAGACACGACACGGGAACTGATAAAAACCGGAAAGTTTCTCACGTTTTTTGGTGGCGAACACTCAGTTAGCATTGGCTCCATAGAGGCGTTTTCCGAAGCATACGAGAATTTAACAGTGCTGCAACTCGACGCGCACGCCGATTTGCGCCCGGAGTACGACGGCTCCGCATGTAACCATGCCTGTGCCGTGCATTCTGCATCGAAACACTGCAATTTGGTGCAAGTGGGAATTAGAAGTATGGACGAAAGCGAACGCCCATTCCTCAACCCCGAAAAGTGCTTTTTTGCTCATCAAATGCAAGAAAACAAAGACTGGATGCAAAGAGCCATCGACCAAATGACCGACAAAGTGTACCTGACCATCGATCTGGATGCCCTGGATCCGGCTATTATGCCGGCTACAGGAACACCCGAACCCGGCGGATTGCAATGGTACGAAACATTGCAGTTTCTGAAAATGGTTTTCCAACAAAAAGAGGTTGTGGCTTTCGATATTGTGGAACTCGCACCTATCGAAAACCTCAAGCACCCACAATTTTTGGTGGCAAAACTATATTACAAATTATTAAGCTATAAATTTTTCAATAATGACAAATAAAGGACCCATAAGTCAATTTATGCTTGAACATTACAAGCATTTTAATGCGGCCACTGTGGTGGATGCAGCACAAGGATACGAAAAACACCTTGCCGACGGTAAAAAAATGATGATTACCCTGGCCGGAGCCATGAGCACGGCCGAACTGGGCAAGTCGCTTGCCGAAATGATCAGGCAAGATAAGGTGCAAATAATTTCGTGCACCGGCGCCAACCTCGAAGAAGATATCATGAATTTGGTCGCACACTCGCATTATAAACGAGTGCCCGAATACCGCGACCTAACACCAAAACAAGAATATGAACTGCTCGAAAAAGGGTTGAACCGCGTTACCGATACTTGCATTCCGGAAGAGGAAGCATTCCGGCGCTTGCAAAAGCATATTTTTGCCATTTGGAAAGATGCCGAAAACAAAGGCGAACGTTATTTTCCGCATGAATACATGTACAAAATGTTGCTGTCGGGCGTACTGGAACAGTATTACGAAATTGACGCCAAAAACAGTTGGATGCTTGCAGCAGCCGAAAAGAACATTCCAATTGTTGTGCCCGGATGGGAAGACAGCACCATGGGAAATATTTTTGCATCGTACTGCCTGAAAAATGAGTTGAACCCCTCTACCGTAAAATCGGGGATAGAGTATATGGCGTGGCTGGCCGAGTGGTACACCGCCAATGCCGGAGATCAGGGTGTAGGCTTTTTTCAGATTGGCGGTGGCATAGCCGGCGATTTTCCCATTTGCGTAGTACCCATGCTGTATCAGGATATGGAGCGAACCGACACTCCCTTCTGGAGCTACTTTTGTCAGATTTCCGATTCTACAACAAGTTACGGATCGTACTCCGGAGCCGTACCAAACGAAAAAATAACGTGGGGAAAACTCGATATCGACACGCCAAAATACATTATTGAATCAGATGCCACCATCGTGGCACCACTTATTTTTGGCTACTTGCTGGGGTGGTAATGGGAAAATTTGCATGTAATAAAATGGACTGTTGAAAAAGGTGAATGAATAGTTCAGAGAACCTTTTTCGACAGGCCGTTTTGATCCTTTATACACAAGAGTGTTTTGGTTTTATTATTACCCAAAATTCGTAAGAATACAGGATTTTTCACTATTTCTTCTTACAGATTTTGGGTTTTAATTTATATACCCTTATGGATCCTCTTTCAAGTATAAGTTCATCCAAGAAATGACCAAAGTTTTCATTTATCTTCAGCAAATTCGTACTGCTGTAAATGTATTTAGCTCCTTTTTGAATCATATTGCTTAATGCAGAAGGGGTAATTTTATCGTTATCGAAAGCCCATCCTTTTTTATCAATATAATAAAGAAAAATATAATGCGAAATATCATTCCCTGCTACAACCAGAGCGTCTTTTGGTATTGCAGCTCTAAGTTCATTCTTATGCATAAGTAAGTCTTTATTAAAACCGGGTCTTTCAGGATCCCACCTTACATTATTTAATCTTAAAAAGCATGTAATAGGCATAACCAACAGGATGATTATGGTTATGTATTTGTAAACGTTCTTTTTCTGCTTTATCAGATTATAAGCACCATAGGAAACCAGAATGAACAGCAAAGGCATAAATGGGAAAAAGTAGTAGTCGTGTACTTTTTTTATCGCATTGGCTTCAAATAAGTAATAAAACAAAGCCATGACAAGCAGCGATGTTAGTAAAACGGATTTCTTATTTTTATAAGATTTGTTTTTAAAGACAAAATAGATACCAAGTAGAAAAAATGGAACAGAAGCGTAATTTAATAACATTTCTGGTAAAACAATTATTAAATTATGCTGTATATAGTCGAGAATAGTCAATATCGATTCGGAATTTGCTAAAATACCTTTAACTACTGGATTGCCTTCCCATTCTGAAATAACTGATAGATACCATGCTGTGGGCAATAGAACAAAAATAAAAGCTGATGTAGCCTGGTAAATGTATGTACTCTTTAAACCATTCTGTTTAATCTGATAAATGAAATACGTGAAAGGAACAACATAGAATAGTATAAAGGGTAGCTTACTCAGTGTTGCAATACTTAAAAATATACCCGATAGAACGAGGTTTGATTGTTTTTGGTTGCTGTGCCACTGAAAAAACAGGGCTAGTCCCCATATTGCGCAACATAGCGAAAGGTTATCAGGTAGTGGGTTTATAGT
>JAWOEM010000307.1:0-16230 GCA_046482785.1 Salinivirgaceae bacterium | reverse complement strand
TGCAAAGGTAGGTAACCTAAAGAATATTTTTATAAATAATTTGATTTATTGATGATTATGAATTGTGGTTTATATTTGTTATTTGGTTATTAAAGAGCGCAATCCTGCTTGTTTTTAACCAATTTGGTTGCTTTTTTTATTTGCATAACAGTAAAGGCAACCATGGTTGCATGTGTTGTAGAGCCCAATGTCTTTTGATTCAATACAATGACAATGCTTTCGTTGCGTAGGATCGTCGGGCAGCGAAATTTCCGACGAAAATAAATTGGTTGTTTGCCCCAATAGTTTTTGAATTGAAGCATTATCGCCAAAAACACGTGCAAGTAAAGTGTCATCGATGCATCGTGCCGGAGAAATTTCGTAGGGACTATAATTCTCAGGCATAGCACAGGACTTTACCGCGAATGCCGAATCTGTTTTTTTCCATGTTTGCTGCAACTCAGCCAAAAAATGAAGTACGCGTTTTTTCTCTTCGGAATTATGCAACAAATCATTCGATGATAATCCGTAAGGTTTCAGTACGGTGTTTAGTCGTTTTTGTGCCGCAGTATAGCCTTTTAATGTGAGAAAACTGAATGTTAGCCGTTCGGTGTACCCAACCAACTGTTTTGCCGTTTTCTCAATCCGTTCCAAAAGGTCGTCTACCGTCATCCCCGGGAAACGCATCAATGGGTCAAAGCGCCAAAGTATTCGTTCTTTACCAAAGTGATTGGCCAATTCTTTGAATGTGCAAATGCGGCTCTCAACCGAAGGTACGCCAGGTTCAATATCCAGACCATCATAATTATTTAGTGTAAAATGAAAGTAGAAAGGATAATTGAATTTCTCTAAAAAGGATCGGAATGGTTCTGGATCTTTAGTCCAGAATACAAATACAGCTGCGTTTTTAAAACTAATGTAATATGGTTTCCCCGAAAAAGGGTTTGTTTTTTGAACATACCCGTCTTTCAATCGTTCCGACAGCCACTCTCCGCCAAATGCCGGAATGTCTGTAGCTCTGCTGGCCGAAATAATTACCGGCGCCGCCGCACGAATGCGTTTCCCCTTTACTTTTATTGTTGTATATTCGACCAATTGGATTTCCAAGTTTTAGGTGGTTCATTAATCATAAAAAAATATACAAATGCAAAAGCAAATATATCAAAATTGGAACGTGGGAGTTGGTGGAATTGCAAATATTGTTTTCGGTTTACTTGTTGTCGTTGGCCTCATTGGTTGTACAGGAAATAAAAAACTTTCTTCACCCGAGGAGTTTCAAGCATTTCATACACGTTTCTATAGCGATAGTATTTTTCATTACAGCCGCATCAGTTTTCCGCTCGAAATTCAGGAAATACGCGGTGGCCATCGCCTTCAGAATGATAATTTAACCAACATTGATACCGTGCAGTTGACTAAAGAAACGCTTCCCCGCACAGTACGCGGTATCGACGATTATCCCGAAATGTATAAAAGCAAAATTACCCATAAAAGTACCGGGGTTGAAGAGCTAATATATATTCCTCGTTCTGCTTATCAGGAAATACGTTCATTTTCGCTGATGGATAATCGATGGTATCTTATGCATCTTTTAATTATCGATTTGTAATACAAAATCCGCATGGCAAAATAATAGAAGTTGTGATATGCTAAAATAAATTTGCTTAATTGTTTCGTTCACGTTAAATTGAGCTTTCTTTTCGTTCATTGAACAGCAATGCCAAATTATAGGTTGTTCTCTGTGCATTTTGGATAAAAAGTGTTTCACAGTTTTATATTATGTCCCAATGTGCTGCGAAAAGTTTTTTTACAACAGATATCTAAAGCGCTATTATGTGTCAACGTAACTTATTACTCCTTTTTGTTGCTTTGTTTTTTTTACCATTGGCTGCTAACGCCAATAAAAAAAGTTTTCAGGTTAAAACCACACCCGGAGGAATTTTAGAAGTCGTGGCTGTTGATTCACTCAGCTATACCATAAAATTACCCAGTCAGGTTGCCTATAGTTTTACGCCAGATCAAAAATGGAAGGTTACCGATAATTTGTTATTACACATGAAAGGTTCGTTTGCCGAGCCGCAACATTTATATCTGAAATATCCCGACGGACAAATCAAACGGATTACCATTTCGGTAAGTCCATCACACGTTTACACCATTTGGTTTTGGATTAGTTTGGTACTCTTCCTTGTTAGTTTTGGTTGGTTTTTAGTTCGGTTTTTTAAATATCGGTTTTCCGTTGAAAGGCTCGATTTGGAAATGCGCCTTCAAAAAACCACAGAGCGGTTAATATCGCAGCGCCAAAATTATGAACAAATGTTGGCCGAAAGGCTTCCAAAAGAAGAGGCCGAAGCGCTTAAAGCGAATGTGAAGGCCAAACGGTACAAAATGGTTACTGTGTTGTTTTCCGATGTGTTGGGTTTTAGTAAGCTTACATCAAAAGACAACCCCGATAAACTGGTTGACGACCTCGATAAATTTTTCTTTAAATTCGATCAAACCGTAAAAAAATACAACATTCAAAAAATTAAATCCATTGGCGACAGCTACATGTGTGCCGGAGGTATTCCAAAAAAGAATCGAACAAATCCCCTCGAAGTGGTTTTAGCCGCACTCGAAATGCAAAATTACATCGAAGAGCTTAAATCCAAATACCCCGATCGCGAAAATCGTATTTGGGGATTGCGAATTGGTATCCATACCGGACCTGTATTTGCCGGAAAAGAAGGGCGGAAAAAACAGGCCTACGATATTTGGGGCGAAACAGTTAATATTGCCAGTCGGATGGAATCGTCAGGGCAAATCGGAAGAATTAACATAAGTGGAAATACCTACGAACTTATTCGCGATTATTTTTTGTGTAATTATCAGGGGAAAATGCCGGTTAAATTTCAGGGCGATACCGATATGTATTTCATAGAAGGCTTTCGGCCTAATCTGTCTAAACAAAATATGGGATTCCACCCCAACCATGATTTCTATACTAAATTAGCATTTATTCGCTTCGACGATCTTGAAGAAGAGGTGCTTGATTTATTGGAAAAACGACTTCCTTCCAATATGCACTATCACAACCTTAAACATACAATTGATGTTGTTACACAAGTAGAGCTTATTGGTCGTAAAGAAAATATTACCGATAACGAGATGCTTTTACTCAAAACAGCAGCCTTATTCCACGATGTGGGATTTATTCATGGTTACAAAGATCATGAGTTACTGGGAATTAAGCTTGCCAAAGATATTCTCCCACGATACAATTACACTGAGGAACAAATAGAAACAATATCCGATATTATATTCTCCACCAAGCTCCCTCCAAATCCATCAAATAAACTGGAAGCAATTATTTGCGATGCCGATTTGGACTATCTTGGGCGTGCCGATTTTATTCCAGTCTCCGAGATGTTATTTAAAGAGTTTGTGGAGCACGGTGTTATTCCCGATGATTATTACAAATGGAATCAATTACAAATAAAATTTATTGAATCACATCAATATTTTACCGATACTGCTAAATCACTACGCGATGTTAACAAAAAAAAGCAGTTATCTAATATCCGTAACCAAATAAAAGTACAGAACTAACGAAAATTATTCGTAGATTTACCTATCGAAACGTCGTTTTCTTATGAGTACAAAAAAGAAATATATTGTTGTCCCGTGGGATTTTTCCGAAGGTTCGGAAAAAGCTCTAAAGCATGCCGTGCAATTGGCACAGGTAGTTAATAATGGAATTGCATTGCTGTACCTTAATAATTACAGCGGAGGCTTGTTCGGTACGGGAAAAAAGCTTTCTGATGAGGAATTGGCATCTATAAACAAAAAGCTGACCGAAAAGGCCGAAAAAGTAGCCAAGGAAAGCAGCGTAGAGTGCCGCGCATTTGTCCGTCAGGGAAAAGCAAAAGACATTGCTCAGGAAATTATTCACAGTGTGAATGCAAACCTTATGGTGATGTTCAGGCATATTAAAAATGAAAAATCGTCTATGACGGTAAAAGACTTGCTGAAAATTATGAAAGGTGCTTTTATTCCTTTTATTATTGTAGGTAGTGAACCCAGGCATCAATACTATAAAGAAATTGTTGTTCCCATAGACGATGACAGAAGGTATCGCGAATCCTTAGCCTGGATTATTTACATGGCTAACTACTACCAATGCAATATTAATCTGTTGAAGCCATTCTTGACCGACGAATTTAGAAAAAAAGACCTTGCCAATAATGTATATTTCACAAAGAAAATGCTCGAAAAACAGAATATTGTGTATGGTGTAAAAACAGCAAAAAAATCGGAAACATTCAAAGATTCAGTGTTTAAGTTTGGAAAAATTATTGAATCCGACATGATTATGATGACGGCCAAATACTATTTAAGGTGGCTCGGAGGAAAAAGCGACGAATCGTTCGATATTCCAATCATGTGTATTCCACCCCGTGCCGATTTAAGCAAATATTCCAGCTTCATTTAAAAAATAGCGGAACCCACAATATAAAAGGCTACGATTCTCATCGTGGCCTTTTTTTTCATCCAATTTTCACCTTCCTTAAAAAAATGTGATCCCCTGCCCCACATATCGGACGCTACAGTTTATTACTGTTCGGAAACGGATAATAACATGAGCGTATTGCAAAACATGTTTCTCTCGTTGTAAACCTCATCTATAATAAGTACATTTGCGTAAGTGTAATCAATTAATTGTTGTTACTATGAAAAATATTGATTGGAGTAAATTGGGGTTTGGATATTATAAAACCGATTATAATGTTCGAACCTTCTTTAAAGATGGTCAATGGAGCGATATAGAAGTTAGCGAAAAAGATACATTAGATGTCAATATCGCTGCGCCGGGTCTGCACTATGGCCAACAAGCTTTCGAAGGTATGAAAGCTTTTCGCGGCAAAGATGGCAAAATACGCGTTTTTCGATGGGAAGAAAATTTTGAGCGGTTAAAACGTTCGGCAGAAGGAATTATGATGGCTCAAGTGCCAAAAGAGCTTTTCAAAGAAATGCTTTTTAAAGTAATTGAACTGAATAAAGATTATGTTCCCCCACGCGAAACCGAAGCTTCTTTGTACATTCGTCCGATCCTTTTTGGGTCTGGAGCGCAGGTAGGTGTGAAGCCCGCTGCCGAATACACATTTGCGATTTTTGTGATGCCTGTAGGACCATACTTCAAAGCCGGTTTTAAGCCTGTAAGTGTGCAAATAGTTCGCGATGCAGACCGTGCAGCACCACTGGGTACCGGAACACTCAAGGTTGGCGGTAACTATGCTGCTTCCCTCAAGTCTGGTGAGCGTGCTCATGATGAAGGATTTGCTGCTGCATTGTATCTCGATGCAAAAGAGAAGAAATACATCGATGAATGTGGTCCCGCAAACTTTTTCGGTATAAAAGATAATACCTACATTACACCAAAATCATCTTCAATTTTACCTTCTATCACAAATAAAAGTCTTATTCAGCTTGCCGAAGATATGGGCTTGAAAGCTGAGCGTAGACCAATTCCTGTAGAAGAACTGGCAACATTTGAAGAGTGTGGAGCTTGTGGAACTGCTGCTGTAATTTCCCCCATTGGTAAAATTGCCGATCGCGATTCTGATAAAGAATATGTGTTCTCTAAAGATGGAAATGTTGGGCCAATTAGCCAGAAATTGTACGATGAATTAAGAGGAATTCAATACGGAGATAAAGAAGATCCACATGGTTGGGTTACGATAATCGAATAATTCTTAAATTCCGCAAATACTTAATCTTTCCAGCGGAAAATCGCAGCTGATTTTGGGTAATTACCCAATTCAAAATAAATAAAGCCGCCCGGTTATCGGACGGCTTTTCTTTTTGCTAACCCAAATCCGCAAGAATTATATTATATATCTTTGTATTCCTGCTAAATTTAAGTGCCGTTTGTCTTTATTTCTTTGTGCGGATAATTTCGAAATCGAGCTGCTTTTTGAGCAAGTTTGCACTGGCAACCTGAACCCGTACTTCATCGCCAAGCTGATATTTTCGTTTGTGCTTTTTGCCAATAATGGCTAACTCCTCTTCATCATAAATATAATAATCATCGTCCAATGTTTGTAGTGGAACCATGCCTTCGCATCCATTTTCGCTGATCTCTACGAATATACCCCACGAAGTTACCCCAGAAATAATTCCATCGAACTCCTCTCCCAGGTGTTCGCGCATAAATTCAACTTGCTTATACTTTATTGATGCCCGTTCGGCACTAACTGCTTTTTGCTCCATGTTGGAGCAATGGTCGCATTTTTCCTCCAATTTATTGGTCGGGTAGGAGCGTTGCCCATCTATGTATTGGGATAATAACCGATGAACAAGCATGTCGGGGTAGCGGCGTATGGGCGATGTAAAATGTGTATAATCGCTGAATCCTAATCCGTAGTGACCAACGTTAAATGTTGAATATACAGCTTTCGACATGGAGCGCACAGCTAGCACTTCAATTAAGTTCTGATACGGTTTATCTTTCGCATCCATAATCATGGAATTGAGCGATTTCGAAATTTTTGTTTCCGTTCCTGTAGTAATCTGATAACCAAATCGCTTAACAAAACCGGCCAAATGCCTGAGCTTCTCAGGGTCGGGCCGATCGTGAATACGATAGACAAATGCTTTTTTATTGCCCGATGAGATTTTTTCAATGTGTGCAGCCACGGTTCTGTTTGCGAGTAACATAAACTCTTCAACCAAATGATTGGCTTCTTTGCTTATTTTGAAGTATACTCCTGTTGGGGCTCCGTCATCAGCCAATGTGAACTTTACCTCTTTGCGGTCAAAATTAATCGACCCTTGCTTAAATCGTTCTTGGCGAAGCTTTTGCGCCATATCGTTCAGTAAATTCATTTCTTTCGCCAATACGCCTTCTTTGGTCTCTATCATTGCCTGCGCATCTTCGTAGGCAAATCGATGATCAGAATTGATAATGGTTTTGTCTATGCGGTAATTCAAAACCTCGGCATTTTCGTTCATTTCGAAAATAACGGCGTAGCATAATTTGTCTTCGTTCGGGCGCAGCGAACATACC
The DNA here is from genome assembly GCA_046482785.1 of Salinivirgaceae bacterium. Lineage (GTDB taxonomy): Bacteria > Bacteroidota > Bacteroidia > Bacteroidales > Salinivirgaceae > Salinivirga. Next base: position 9,206 of record JAWOEM010000307.1, on the reverse strand, counting down.
CCATTACTCAAATGTTCCGGCAGCATTGGAACCACACGATCGACCAAATAAATTGAGGTGGCTCTGTCGTACGCTTCCTTATCGAGCAACGATTTTGGCGTAACATAGTGTGTTACATCGGCAATGTGAACGCCAACTTCCCAATTATTGTTTTTTAATTGTTTAATCGATATGGCATCATCAAAGTCCTTTGCATCTGCTGGGTCAATGGTAAATGTGAGCGTAGTGCGAAAGTCCGATCTTTTTTTCTCCTCGCTTTTATCGATTTTCTCCTGAATTTTTTCAGCCTCTTTGAGCAAGCTTTCCGGAAATGAATGTGGGAGTTCAAATTCTGCCAAAATAGCGTGCATTTCTGCATTGTGTTCTCCTGCTTGCCCTAGCACTTCCTTAATTTTTCCTACCGGATTTTTTGCCTCTTGCGGCCAATCTTTTATTGTGGCTACTACCTTATCGTTATTTTTTGCATTTTTAATTTCAGCAGGTGGAATAAATATATCGTATGGCATCTGGTTACTATCGGGAATTAGAAACGCGTAGTGTGGCGATACTTTTAATGTTCCTACAAACTGCTCGGAACTCCGTTTCAATATTTCGACCACTTCGCCCTCGCTAAAATTGCGCTTGCGAGCATAAATAAACACTTTTACCAAGTCGCTGTTTAGTGCATTGTTAAGGTTTCCCTGCGATATCAAAATCTCTTCTTTTATTTCGTCAGATACTAGCGTTGCCGGACTTTTTTTGTTAAGTTGAATTGTTCCCGTTACGTAAGCACCGGCAATGTTTATCATGTAGGCACCACGCTTGGGCGTTTTAACTGCACCTTCGGTTGCCAGTTCTTCCAAGGCGTTGCTTATTTTGATGCGCTTGTCTTCCCCGTTTAGTCGTAAAGCCTTACTTACCTGTTTATAGTTGAACGATTTTTCAGGGTTTTGCTCCAGAAATCTTAAAATCATTCCCTTAAGTTGACGCTTATTAAGCGACTTATTCTTCTTGTTTCGTTTTTTTCTACTCATCAACAATTTTTGTTAGTTATTATACGTGTGTTTTTCATCGTTTAAAGCACGACGAAAGTAATTTACCAATGTACGGAAAATTCTGGTTCTGTCTTGTATACTAAGGTTATTATTTTATTAAGTACTCTATTTTGTTAAACGCTTTAAAAAAATAACTCTTTGTAAAAATTGTACATTGACTGTTTTTTCTGACATCGACAATCTTGATAAAAATGGAAAAAATGGAATTACGGTAGATTCACCGGTAATTACCTTTATCTTTGCCCACAGAAAAGAAATATTCAATTATAAACTTATGAAGAACTCAAAATTATTGGTAGTGGCTTTTGTGGCGCTTACCCTAAATTTATCAGCCCAAATTCCATCGGGTTATTACGATGGAACTGAAAACCTTAACGGAACAGAATTACGACAGACCCTAAAAAATATTATCGACGGCCATAGTTCGCAATCCTATTCCGCTTTGTGGGATCATTTTCTGGAAACCGACAGAAAACCCAATAATAAAGTTTGGGACATGTATTCCGATGTGCCTGGAGGAACACCTCCCTACGAATTTGCTTTTGTATCAGACCAATGTGGAAGTTATCAGGGCGAAAGCGATTGCTATAATCGGGAGCACTCATGGCCAAGGAGTTGGTTTAATGAGGATTACCCCATGTATACCGATCTTATGCATATTGTACCTACTGATGGTTATGTAAATGGTCAACGAGGAAACTATCCTTTCGGTGAAGTGGAGCGTGTAAATTGGGTGTCGCAAAATGGGTCTAAACTTGGAATTTCAGGGTTTTCCATCATGTCCGGATCAGTGTTTGAACCCATTGATGCCTATAAAGGTGACTTTGCACGGATTTACTTTTACATGGCTACCCGGTATTTTAATGAAGATGAAGGATGGTATGAAAATGACCTTGTAGAAGGAGCTAACCTAACTCCTGTTGGGGTTGCTTTACTTATGAAGTGGCACCAAGAAGACCCGGTTAGTCAAAAAGAAATTGACAGAAATAACGCAATTTATGATATTCAGGGAAATCGGAACCCATTTGTCGACCATCCTGAATTTGCCGGTTATATTTGGGATGAGGTTGATGTACCTCCATATTTTGTTAGTTTGTTATCCGATACCGTGGTGAAGGAAAGGGAACAGCTTGCATTAGAAATCGCATTTGTCGATGATGCGCCGCAAACAGTAAACGTTGAAGTTAGTTGCCTGTTTTGTAGTGCCGAGTTTGTAAGTGTTTCATACGAGTCAGATACTCTTTATACCTTAACCATAGCTCCCCAAAGTGGCGACCAAGGCGAATACTCGCTTGTTGTAGTTGTTGACGATGGTGTAAATGCTGAGCTCAATACCATGTTTACATTAACAGTTGAAGAGGGGAATGGATTGAAAAATTATCAGCGTCTATATAGCGTTAATAATAACCCGACAAATTCTTCATTCACTGTCGATTTTAAACAACAAATGGGGCAGAATGTACAGATGGAGGTGTATTCTTCCTCCGGACTATTAGTCGAAAAAATCAGTCCAAATGGATTGTCAAGCATTTCTTTTGGCAATAACTATGCACCCGGCACTTACATTTTACAGTCAGTTGGCAATAATTTGAATGTTTCGCATAAATTGATCAAACAGTAAACGGTTATGGACTTTTTAACGGACGATAATTTTCTGTTTTTTGTCATTATTGCCATTGGCTATTTGTTTGGCCGAATTAATATCAAAGGGTTTTCGCTGGGAGCGTCGGCGGTAATGTTTGTTGCTTTGGTTTTTGGACATTACGGAGTTAAAATTGCCGATAGTATACAAACAATTGGTTTGGTGCTGTTCCTTTATACCGTTGGTATTCAGGCCGGACCCGGATTTTTCGCGTCGTTTAAAAAGGATGGCCGACGCCTCGCTGTGTTGGCATTAGGTGTTATGCTTTCTGGCGGTGCCATAGCGTGGAGCCTCATTGCTTTTTTACATATCGACAGTAATATTGCCGTAGGACTTTTTGCCGGAGCTATGACCAGTACGCCCGGTTTAGCAGCAGCAATAGACATTACCGGATCGCCACTTGCTTCTATCGGGTACACCATTGCCTATCCGTTTGGTGTAATTGGTGTAATTGTTTTTGTAAGGTTATTACCCAAAATGATGAAGCGAGATATTCAATTGGCCGAGAAACAATTTGATGAAGAAGCCGAAATGGAACACCCACAAGTAATTAAGCGACACTATATTGTAGAAAATGAAAATGTGGATGGTAAAGAAATATGTAATTTGAATATAAGGCAAATGACGGGTGCTATGATAAGCCGTATTAAACATAATGATGTGGCAGCAACTGTGCAGGCACATACCATTATCCATACAGGCGATATCATTAGGGCAGTGGGTACAGAAGAGGCCCATGAAAAAATTGCCCAGCTTATTGGCCCCGAAACGCAAGAGAAAATTGACCTCAGTAAAAACTATGCCGTACGTTCGCTTTTGGTTACCAATAAAGATATCATTAATAAATCTATTCCCGAATTGAATATGTTAACAGCTTATAACGCTGTTATTACAAGAATTAGACGTGCAGGAATCGATATTGTACCCGACTCAAAAGTGAAATTGCAGATGGGCGATAAAATTGTGGTGGCCGCCCGCGCTGTTGATATGCCGGCAATTGTAAAAATATTTGGGAACTCAAATAAAGATTTGTCCGATACCGACTTTTTGCCAATTGCTATTGGTATAGTGCTGGGATATATTATTGGACATGTGGCCATTTCTATGGGCGATTACGCATTTCAACTCGGTTTAACCGGAGGTGTGCTTTTAGTAGGATTGTTTTTAGGCCGTACAGGAAAAACCGGCCCGTTTGTGTGGACATTGAGTGGGGCAGCAAACCAGTTGCTTCGGCAAATTGGACTTATCTTTTTTCTGGCTGCCGTTGGCGTAAATGCCGGCAACCATATTGTTGAATCTTTCCATGAGTATGGCATCGAACTTTTCGGCTATGCCGCTGCAATCACCCTTTTACCACTAGTGTTAATCGTAATTGTCGATCGCTACTGGCTCAAAATGAATGTTCTATCCTTTCTGGGAGCTGTTGCGGGAGCTATGACAAGCACGCCCGCACTGGCAGCAGTAGATCCCATGACCAGAACCAACGCTCCGCATGTTGCTTATGCTACCATTTACCCCATAGCCATGGTGCTTTTAATCATCACTGTAAAGATTTTGTGTATTTTATAAAATACAAAACGTTATAGTTAGCTTTAAAAATATTCATATATTTGCATATCTTTAATATGTAATTTACGCCGTAATGAAAGTATCAGAACTGAATATTGAACAATTAGAGGAGGCGGCAAGCATGCTTAAGGCAATTGCCCATCCCATGAGAATTGCAATCCTTAATTTCCTCGAAGACGGAAATAAAATGACAGTGACTGAAATACACAAAAAGTTGCAAATTGAGCAATCAACAACTTCGCATCATTTGGGTATTTTAAAAGATAAAGGGGTTCTTTGTTCAAAGCGCGAAGGAAAAAACACGTATTATTTCCTCAAGCACGAGCGGTTAAGCAATATCGTAAACTGTATTAGTTTATGTACAGTTTAATTAAGCGCGAATAGCAATAAAATAGAAGAGCGGCAATTTACTTGCCGCTCTTTTTTTTTTAAAGGATTTACAAATTTTTGTGAAGGCAAATAAAAAAATGTAATTTGTGACAGAATAATTCATTTTTACTAACAAATGCTTATGGGTAAAATTTGTAGATAGGATTTGCCATAATCAGAGGCTTTGTATTTGTGCATCAGTGGTTGCGCGGCAAAAAGAAAGCTTTGTACATGCATTCTTCATATGTTGTAAGGCATTTTTCTGAAATTTAGGAACAACCTTTGCTTCTTTGATGTGTTCTTATTTGGGTCAATACCGGGAGAAAGTACGTATATTTGCACGAATATTTTCTTTCTTTTTAGGTTTGTTTTCAAATATTTCTAATTTTGTTGATCTATATTAATATTACTTCGATATGCGTGTAGTTATTATTTCATTATTCCTTTTCGCCTCTTCATTCGGTTTTGCTGCCGGTAACGAAGAGAATCATGGTGGTCAACAAGAAGAGTTAGATGTAAAAGAAATTATTTTTGGCCATATCGTTAATGATTACAGTTGGCACGTTTTTACAACCCCGGGCGGCACACATGTGTCTATACCGTTGCCGGTAATTTTGTATAGTGAGAATAGTGGCTTCCACGTATTTATGTCCAGCAAATTCGATCATGGGCATGCTACGTATAAAAATTTTAAAATTTCAGAAGAGGGCTTGAATGCCGGTCGTATTGTTGAAGTAAATGCACGAGGAGAGGTTGTTGAGGGAACATTAATTGATTTGTCTATCACGAAAGTGGTTGTGGGACTTTTTATAGGATCAATTGTTCTTCTGCTCATTTTTCTTAGTGCAGCAAAAGTTGCAAACAGAAATCCAAAAAGTGCCCCCAAAGGAATCCTTTCTTTTGTTGAGCCGTTAATCCTCTTTGTTCGCGACGATATAGCTAAAGCCGTAATCGGTAAGCACTACAATCGGTTTATGCCTTACCTACTAACCATTTTCTTTTTTATATTAATTTCCAACGTGTTCGGACTAATTCCATTTCCTCCTTTTGGAGCAAATGTTACGGGAAACATTTCAGTTACAGCTACCTTGGCTCTATTCACATTTATTGTAACTACGGTAAATGGAAATAAAAACTACTGGCTTCACATTTTCAACGCGCCCGGAGTTCCCTGGTGGCTTAAAGTCCCGGTTCCGTTAATGCCTATTGTTGAGCTTATTGGAGTATTTACGAAACCCATTATTTTGGCTATTCGTTTGTTTGCCAACATGTCGGCTGGTCATATTGTGGTGTTGGCATTTATTACGTTGATTTTTGTCTTTGGTTCTATTTCTGCTTTTGCAGGAATTGCGGCCTCACCATTTTCAGTACTTTTTGCTATTTTTATTATTTTACTCGACCTACTTGTAGCATTTATTCAAGCATTTGTTTTTACCCTTTTATCAGCTATTTATTTTGGAATGGCGGTAGAAGAACACCATTAATAAATCATTAAATATTCGTATTATGGTATCATTAACAGTTTTACTTGCAGCAGGATTAGCACAATTTGGTGCAGCCTTAGGCGCTGCTATCGCAGTTATCGGAGCGGCTTTCGGTATTGGAACAATTGGTGGAAAAGCTATGGAAGCTATTGCACGCCAGCCCGAAGCAGCTAACGATATTCGATCAAATATGATTGTTGCTGCCGCACTTATCGAAGGTGTTGCCTTCTTTGCGATTGCTGTAAGTTTCCTTATTCTTTTCGTGTAAGGAAAAAAATTTTACAGGCACCGAATGGCGGTTGGCCATTCGGGCCTTTTTTTCGACAAACTCCAAAATAGTAGAACTATGGAAATTATAATGCCGGAATTAGGGGTCTTTTTTTGGACCATGGTAGCCTTTCTCATCGTATGGTTTATCTTACGTAAATTTGCATGGAAGCCTATTCTAAATATGCTACACGAGCGCGATCAGTCCATCGAAGATGCTCTGAATGCTGCTGAAAATGCAAAAATCGAAATGAAACAATTCGAAGAGAAAAATCAGCAGTTACTCAAAGAAGCAAAGCTAGAACGCGAAAAACTCCTTAAAGAGGCGGAAGAAACCCAAAAGCGTATCATGAGCGAAGCGCGTGAAAGTGCAAAGGCAGAAACAAATAAAATGATTGAGCAGGCTCATAAAACCATTAAAGCCGACAGAGAGGCTGCATTTGCAGAAATGAAAAATGAAATTGTTGATTATTCTATACAGATTGCAGAGAAAATATTGCGGCAAACGCTCGATAATAAAGAGGAACAAAAGAAAATTGCAGAGCAATACATGAGTAGCATCAAAGTGAACTAGTCACGAAAAAACCATTCTCAGGGAATTAAAAAAGGTTATATGAACGATAGTATTATAGCGCGTCGGTACGCAAAAGCTTTCTTTGAAGTAGGAAAGGAAAGTAACCAGCTCGAGGTTTTTGCAGCTGATTTAAAAGGCGTTTACGACATTTACAGAAGTGATAAAAACTTACGGTTTTTACTCGATAATCCTGTGATTATTCAGTCTAAGAAACGCAGTATTCTTGAAAATGCGTTTAAAAACAGAGTACACAAAACCGTGTTGCATTTCCTTATCGTTCTGGTCGATAAAGGAAGAGAAGAATACTTCCCATTCGTATATAACGCTTTCAAAAACTTATATCAAAAACATGCGAAAATTCAGCATGTATCTATCACAACAGCTCAACCGTTCGATGACCAAACCATCCAGAAAATCTCTGACTTACTGGAAGAGCAGTCCGGACTGAAAAGTGAAACCCATACAATAATCGATCAGGATCTGATTGGCGGCTTTTTATTGAGAGTAGGTAATCGCCAGTTAGATGCATCTGTTCGTGGTCAGTTAGCGGTGATTAAGAATGAATTATCAAGTTAAAAAAAATTAAAATTGCAATAAAATGGCTGAAATTAAACCTGCCGAAATTTCGGAAATCCTGAAAAAAGAGATCGCTGGTATTAGCGGTAATGTTGGCTTCGAAGATGTGGGTACAGTACTCACTATTGGTGATGGAATTGCCCGTGTTTATGGTTTGGAAAACGTAAAATCCAACGAACTTGTGGAGTTTTCTAACGGAACCATTGGTATTGTGCTTAACCTGGAAGAAGATAATGTTGGTGTTGTATTAATGGGGCCAACAGGCGATATTATTGAGGGCGATACCGTAAAACGCACGGGAAGAATTACCTCCATAAAAGTTGGAGAGCAGTTGCTTGGTCGAGTAGTGAATACCCTTGGTCAGCCCATCGATGGAAAAGGCGAAATTGGTGGTGACACAATCGAAATGCCACTGGAACGCAAAGCTCCAGGTGTTATTTTCAGGCAGCCTGTAAAAGAGCCGTTACAAACCGGAATTATAGCCATAGATTCAATGATTCCAATCGGACGCGGGCAGCGCGAGCTTATTATTGGTGACCGACAAACCGGTAAAACTGCGATTGCAATTGATACAATTATTAATCAAAAAGAATTTTACGATAAAGGCGAGCCGGTTTACTGTATATATGTAGCCATTGGGCAAAAAGGCTCTACGGTAGCTAACGTTGCCGCAACGCTGGAAAAATACGGCGCAATGGACTATACAACAATTGTAGCTGCAAATGCGGCAGATCCTGCTGCACTGCAATTCTACGCGCCAATGGCCGGTGCTGCTATCGGCGAATATTTCCGCGATACCGGACGTCATGCACTGGTAATTTTCGATGACCTCTCTAAACAGGCGGTTTCCTATCGCGAAGTATCACTACTACTTCGTCGTCCGCCCGGTCGTGAAGCATACCCGGGCGATGTATTTTATTTGCACTCAAGATTGCTTGAGCGCGCCGCAAAAATTATTGAGTCTGATGAGGTGGCAAAAAATATGAATGACTTACCCGAAAGTTTGAAGGGAAAAGTTAAAGGAGGAGGTAGCCTTACAGCTCTTCCCATTATTGAAACTCAGGCCGGTGACGTATCGGCATATATTCCAACAAATGTGATTTCCATTACCGACGGACAAATTTTCCTCGAGTCAGACCTCTTCCTGTCGGGTGTGCGACCTGCAATTAACGTTGGTATTTCGGTATCGCGCGTGGGTGGTAATGCACAAATCAAATCCATGAAGAAAGTTGCCGGAACACTTAAAATAGATTTGGCACAGTATCGCGAGTTGGAGGCTTTCTCGAAATTTGGTTCCGACCTCGATGCTGCTACCCAAGCCGTGCTCGATAAAGGTAAACGCAACGTCGAACTATTAATTCAGTCAGAGCATAATGCTTATAAAGTTGAACATCAAGTGGCACTCGTATACGCCGGAAGTACCGGGCTACTAAATAAAGTCCCTATTGAAAAAGTAAAAGATTTTATCAAAGACTTTATCAGCGAGCTGGATATGGAGCATAAAGAGACCCTTGAAAATATTCGAAAAGGTCAAATCGATGATGATATTAAAGCGGTATTAACGAAAGTTTCAAAATCCGTAGCTGATAAATACGTGGAATAATAGAAAAAGGCAAAAATTATGGCCAATTTAAAAGAAATACGCACACGAATAGCGTCAGTAAAAAATACACGGCAAGTTACATCTGCCA
>JAWOEM010000254.1:0-10047 GCA_046482785.1 Salinivirgaceae bacterium | reverse complement strand
GGGCGCTCAAGGCCTTTACCGATTATTTGCACCAGACTTTTTAAAGGCGTATTCGATAATGGTGTAGAATAGTCGAGCCCTTGCCAGTGAATCATTACATAAAAACCGTTTTCGAATGTTACATCGGGAATGTCGACATGCACAGGGTAGTATGTTTCACCTTCTACAATTGGTATGGTAAATTGCTGTGTCATCATTAGATCTTCGTTCATATCGAATATTTCCAACATTACGTCGCCTTCTGAGTATCCACCTTCTGCCCAGTTGTAAATAATCATATCGAACCCGGTAAGTGTTGCATCTTGTCCAATTTCGAATTTATTACCCATCCAAACTTCCTCATTTACATCAGCAGCATATCCAGTGTAAAAACCTTGCTCGTTAAACAGGCTGATGGAATCAGATACCGAGGTGTAAGGCTTTTGCCATGTGAGTTCCATGCCGGCATCTGTTTCTGTTGCCTGAACCATGAACGATGGTTCTTCAATTTCATCGAGGATAATATTTCCCAGATTGATGTTGGCGCCTTCCGGGACTTCAATATCTGCTGTATATGTGGCATAATGTTCCAGATTTATGGTTAATGCGTAGGTTTCATTTGCATACATACTGTTTACTGTAAAATAACCATCGGCATCGGTTGTAACCGTGTATTGGTCGTACCCGTCGAGTGTAACAGGCAGGTCGGACACCGGAGTGTTGTTGTCGCTTGTAAGTACCCGTCCGGTAAGCGTTACATTGGGTTTTAGTTCAAGATTAACTAAAGCAGATGTAGCTGCACCACTTAGTACGTCTATGGGTTCGAGCACATCGCGATAGCCAAATTTGGTGATTTTCAGCGTGTGTTCTCCTTCGGGAGCAACAAGGAACTGGAATTGTCCAAATTCGTTTGTGGTTGTCGATGCTGATGTTCCTGTTAACTCAACCAACACATCATTGGCACCTTGACCCGATTCGTCGAATACCATTCCTTCTATTTGACCAATTCCCGATTCGTTTTTGTGGAAAACGGTATTGGGTAGCATGTTGTTTACTGCCAGGCTATAGTGTGCGTTAAGTGTTTCCGCGTCGGTTAAGTCCACGGCTCCGTAGAGATACTGTACACGCGCCGATCGGTTAGGAATTTCATCTGCTTCTCCTTGAAATAAAACCTGTCCGCCGGTTTCCGATTCCTCGCGATAGGTGAGTACAATCAGGTTATCGCCATTGTACACGAATGGCATTTCGAATGGGAAGAATAGTTCACCTTCCGAGAGAGCTTCAATGGAAATGGTATCGTTATATACTAACGTAAACTCTTCTGAAGAGCGCAAGCCTGTTTCCATGTTAATGTCGGTAGTTTCGGCAAGGTAAATTTGTATAGGCAAGTCGTCTATATCTGCTGCTTGTTCGTTGGCATAAAAATAGGTTAATCCGGTTATTGTTCCTGTTGAGCCTATTTCGTAATCCATGTATAGGGTTTGGGTCACTTCGCTGTTTGAGTAACCGTTAAACGGATACCCGTCCCAACTATACGCTTCGGCATTTCCAACCTGTACGGTGTCGGTACCGGCAGCCTGTACAAATATTTCAACCGGACGCGTGGCGTTATCGGTCATGTCCATATCGTCATCGTAGGTTACCAATCCGTAAATTGTGGAAGCTCCAATTTGATTAAAAGCATAATCGAAGGTGTACTGCATGGTTTCTTTTGAGGCCAGCGCTTCGCCGGAAATGGTTACCAATTCCTGATCACCCTGAATGGCATCTTCGATCATCAGTTTTACTGAATATGAATTGGCTTCAAGGTCAACTAACCCATTGTTTTTAACATTTACCGTATAGGAAATGGTTTCATACTGTAGTGGCGACACGTCGCCATTTAGACCACTTGCTGTGATGTTGTGGTCGTAATAAAAAATTTGTGGACCACGCACAAAGTCGATGTTCATGCTAATGCCGAAACCCTCAACTTCGGGAGCGCCCGTTGCAAATGCAATGTAGTTATTGCCCGCGGCGGCGCTAATGTCGATAGAAAACTCTTGAAAATAATTCGTCATTGGATCCAGTGGCACATTCTGAATATGTGTCCACGGGCCGTTTGGAGTTTCTGAGTAGAATAGGTCGAGGGTCACAAACCACCAAGGAGCCGAGAATGCCAAAAATTCAAGCTGATCACCGTCGTTTATAATTAAACGTGGTGTCACCAGTGTGTCTTGACTATAGGTTTGGGCATAGCTTTCACCTTCGACATAAGGATTTCCAGGATCGGAGTCTTGAGAAAATCGCTGGTTTGTGCGACTCCAGAACTCGGGAGGGAATGTGTTTCCTTCGAAACTTTCAACTAAGTCGCCATCGGAATATACCGAAACAGATACTTCCATAGTGTTGTTGTTTGTTTCGCCGTCGTCCTCGGGAACAGATGCCGTAAATGAGAACTCGCCTCCTGTTTGTGGTGTCCAGTTAACAGAAACAGATGTCGACTCGCTTGCCGCGATGGCTTCACTTGTAACTGTTTCGTAAACTTCTCCGTTGAGGGTAAATGTTACATCTTTGGCTTGCTCGGTTAGTCCGGCGTTATAAACGGTGGCTGTTACCTCTATGTTTTGTCCTTCAAAAATGGTGGGTATCGAAAATTGAAGGTCTGTAATGGCAAAGTCGTCGGCCGGGGGTGTCCAGCAGCTGATGTCGGCAAACCAACCTGGAGCCGAACCATTATTTGCACTCCAAGCTATGGTGAGTGCGCCTGCGCTGTTGCTTGCTGTAACTGTATCTACAATATCAGTATCGTAAGCGTATTCTGTATTGTCATTATCGGGCGTTAAGTCGATTGTTGGAGCATCAACGGTTTCGCCATCATAAATATAAAACTGTGTCCACGAGTTGTCGAAATCTTTAAATACGAGTCGTACACGTGCATTTTCGGTATCGGGATAAATTGTTGCCACATAGTCATGTTCACCTTCCCAGCTTCCTGTCGGGCCGCCCGGGTCGGTAAATCCGCCAGAGCAGGTTGTAATTTGGTCGAATTCTCCCATTACAAATACATTTCCAAAGTTTGTTACCTCAAAGCTTTGGCCATCATTTTCAATATTTTCATCATTTGCCAGAGCAGTTTCTGTGGCAATGGTGTGGGTAGCAACTTCTGAGAGGTCGGCTGTGGCGGCAAATGTGTATTCGCCTAACTGACCCGGTTCAATGGTAAGGTCGGTTGCCGTTTCGGTTATCCAGCTATTTTCGTTTATTTTATAGCGAACATCGAATGCTGTTTGTGCCTCTAACCCGCGGTTTTCTATTTGAACAGTTACTGTACCTTGGTCGAGCGAAGGTCCGGAGGCGGGCGATAGCAGGTCTACCATGGCCAAATCATTGGTTAACCGCGGGCCATGTAGTGCAAAGGACATATCGTACGATTCCCAAAAACCGAAAATATCGGAGCCTGATGTCCAGTCTTCGGCATCGTAACTAAAACCTAATTGGGGATTTTTATAGAAAAATGGCGCTCCATTGTTTCCTGTTTGTTGTGTTTCCCATTTCCAGTAGCCGTCGGTTGCATGTGTGCGAACAGGCTGAACGCATAACCAATATGTGCCTTCCGACAGCGAAACAGCGGTGGGAAGTTCAATTAGGAAGTTGCCATTTCCATAATAACTCACAGCTGTAATGTCTGTGCCGGAATATACTTCGGCACTGCCGGGCATATTTTCGGTTGCATTTTCATAAATAAATACATTTACAGTTGTGATGTCGGGCGAAGTGGCATAGTTGTCGACTTTTCCCATTACATCAATAAATGCAACGTTCCATGTTTCCCCTGCCGGTACGGTAAAATCGTCGGCAGTAAACGTGGTTTTGTCTTTGTTTTCGTCGTCAATTGCCTGATACGAATACATTGTGTTTGGGTATTCTGTATTCGGGTTGTTCATTTGGTTGTAGAGCATAGGCCCTACCGGCGCTTTTTGCGCAAATGTTGTACTTATGGCCAAAATGGCTACTATAAGCAAAGCATGTAGTTTTAATCGTTTCATTTTTGGTAGAATTTAGTTCAACATTCGTTTTAGTCTTCTTTTTTTTCGTTTTTGTTGGTTTCAGAAAACCGATGCAGCAGTTTGCTTAGTGCTTTATTGATTTCTCTGTTTTGATCCAGTTGCAAAAGAATTTTTCGCTCTATTTCTGATTCTTCATGTTTCGAAGATTCTTTTGAAGGTGCGTTTTTTTTCTTTTTGCCTCGTTGCGTGTTTCCCATTTCTTTTGGTTTGAAAAATTGTACGAATTGGTGGTTCTCATTTCTGAAGCACAATTTGCGGGTAAGTTCCGAACGAAAAAAAATAATAACCATAGCGCAGATACTACCATTTGCAGAAGAGAGGAATAATTCTACTACAAGAGGTGCTTATTGGTTGTATATCAGACAGGTTAAAAGTCTGTTGGCGTGAATGTTTTTTGAATTTGAAGCGGTTAAATGACAGCAAAATATTGCACCGTGGTAGTGATGTTGCCAATTTAGAATGCAAGAAGTAAAAGGAGAACAATTATTTGGTTTCAATTTGCATGAGGTAGGTAACCAAGTTTACATCGGTATTTGCAAGGTTTAGTTTTTTGCGCAAGCGTGTACGAGCCACTTCAATGCTTTTAATGGATTGAAAAGTAATGGCAGATATTTCTTTGGAGGTCATGTTCAGACGTAAAAAAGCGCACAGCCTTTTTTCGTTAGGTGTAAGGTCGGGGAAAAGGCTGTGGAGTTTGGCATAAAAGGCTTCGTGCACTTCTTGAAAACGCAACTCAAAATCTTTCCACGCATCTTTATTGGTTCCTGTTCGGAGCTCGTTAATTACGTCCTGTATCACAGCTTGGTTCGACGCTTTAAAATCGCTTTTCATTTTCACCAGTTTTTCGATAATGCGTGTGGAGAGCTCATTGCTTTTCACCAGATACATTACATTGGTAGCCAGTTCTTTGTTTTTAAATTCCAGTTTATTCTCCAGATTCTCTTTTTCCAGTGAAAGCTTTTCTTGCTGTAGTTTTATACGGCGCGAGCGGTTTCGGGCAAGAAAAAGGAGTAGAATTGCAACGGCCAGTAGGCCTACTACAATTGCAATTATCAGTAAATATCGGAATTCGGCTTTTTGTTGCTCCAGTTCCTGCCGTTTTTGGAGTTTTGCAAAATTATATTGCATTTCGAGTTGGGTGGCGGTTTGTAAACTTTGGGCATCGTTTATACTATCGTTTAAGCGCTTGTACACCCGGTGCATTTCGTATGATTTTTGGTAAAGGCCAAGTGTTGCAAATACATCAATCATGTTCTCAGCAATACTGCGTTTTAGGTCGATGTATGCCGAACTGTCTGCCAAATGAAAAGCCTTTTGGTAATACCCGATAGCTTGCTCATTGTTTTCCTGCAATGCGTAGCACTCGCCCATGTAAAAATAGGAGAGTGCTACACCTTTAGGATCTTGCTTTACAGTGCGTTTTTTTAGTGCTTTTTTGTAAAACGATAGGGCTATTCCATAGTCCTGTTTGGCTTTGTGGACATTCCCGATATTGTTGTAAGCCTGTGGCACTACCTGGTTTGTTCCTGATCGTTCGGAGAGCTCAATGGCTTTATAAAAATAGGCCAGTGCCTGGTCGTATTTTTTTTCGGAGCTTAGTGTAACACCAATATTATTATGTATACGTACTTGGACTAAATTTATGGATGAATCGGCCAGTGGTTCTGCTTCGGGTTGCCCCATCTTCAGTGCCAATTGGTAATATTTGCGCGATTTTTCGTATTTTCCCAAGCTATTGTATACGAGAGCAATATTGAAGAAGGCCACCACCAAGCCACTGGTATCCTTAATTACTTCGTAGTTTTTTAGTGCTTCATAATAGTAAGTAAGTACCCGATCGTAGTTTCCGGTGTAAAAAAATGCCGATCCGAAAATTAGGTTAATTTCGGCTATCTTTTTATTGTTTGAGGTTTCTTGCGCTATCTGTAACGATTGGTTATAGCACCATAAGGCCGAGTCCATGTTGGTTTTGCTTAGTTCTCGCCCTATTTTCATCAATCGATTTATTTTGGTAGTATCACTGGTGCTATTCATAAATAGTGAGGACAGACTGTCTTTTTGTGCTTGCGATGTCCGCATTTGCGAAACCATTAATAGAGATGTGAGTAATATGAACAAGGACATAAATCGGTACATATGATTTTATTTAAGTTGGAAACACTTTTGTGCTGAAAAAGCTCTGTTTTTTTAAGAAACACAATTCTTGTCATTATTTTTCTTTAACCGAAGATTAAGCGGTTGTGGCTGGATTTGTAGCACACAGGCATGACAAGACTAGTACAAAGATACAAATCCCTTTCCAATTTGTGATGAAAAATACAGGCAATGTAGTATTCGGGAATGTGTGAAATGCACTATTAAACAGGTTTTTATGGGGCTGTGTAGTGGATTTGTAGCATATGCAATTTCCAAAAGTAGTAGCTTTATGTGGGTTAAAATATTGCTTGTTGGTTTACTTTAGAGCAGTTTTGCTCACAACAATAATTCATAAAAAGGAAAGCATTTTTAAATCTTTTTTACGGATGTTGTGTAAAACGAAACCGATAATTACGAAAAAATATGAACACTATGAGAAAAAGTTTACTTGCAATTCTGTTACTACTGGGTGCGCATCAAGTGCACAGCCAATTACCTGATGGTTCCATTGCACCAAATTTTACAGCACAGGATATTCATGGAAACTGGCACACGTTGTATGATTATCTGGATGAGGGCAAAACAGTGATTATTAATATTATTTCTACCGCTGTAAATGAAGATGATGGCCAGTCGTGGCTCTATTTTGCCGAAGGTTCATTAATGACTTTCCAGAGTGCCTACGGTCCCAATGGCGATAATTCAGCCACTGTGCTCATGATCGAAACCGACCCCAAAACACCGGAATCAGCACTTTGGGGTGAAGGAAATACCATAGGAGATTGGGAGGCCTATGCCAATTTCCCAATAATAAGCAGCGATGCGCTGGGCGAATTATACCCTGCCGGAGAAGTGTTTCCGTCAAACTACATTATTTGCCCTAACCGGAGAACGAAATATGTTGAATGGACTACCAGCCCGGGGCTTCATTATTACGTAGGCCAATGCCAGGAGCCCGAATACTTCGAAAATGCCCGTGTAAAGCGAATTGTAACACCAAATTTAAGTAATTGCGGACTAACAGTGAATCCTGAAATTGTAGTAGAAAACCTTGGCTTTAATGCCCTTACGTCGCTTGAAATTGAGTATTCGCTCGACAATACTCTTGTTGACACTTACCGGTGGACAGGCGAAATATCGATGTACACCGAACAAATAATTTCACTCCCTGCATTTGATGTTCCCAACCAGCAACAGCATTTATTTAGCGTTACACTTACCGCTCCAAACGATGTTGATGATGAGGAGACATCCGATAATTTTGCACAAGCCACTTTTCATTCAACGCTCAATGGTGAACAGGTTTTGCTAACGGTCGAAACAGATAATCATCCCGAGGAAATTGAATGGCGTTTGTTGAGTGAAGGCAACTTGGTAGTGCAAGCCGGAAACTATACCGAAAGTAACTACCGCTACGATGAACCGTTTTGCATAGCGCCCAACCAATGTTATTCACTTGTAGTAAATGATAATGGCCATAACGGAATGCAGGTTGGCAGCACCGGAGGTTTTACCCTGTCCTGGAATGAGGAAATACTTGTGCAAGTATCTGGCGATGAGTTTACTGATGGATTTCGCGAAGATTTTTGCCTTACACCCGAAGGTACGGTATCGCCGAAGGAGAAGTCCAGTATTGAGGTTTATCCCAACCCGGCCAGCGATAAACTACAGGTTAAGACCTCTGAGTTTAACCGTCTTGTTAGGGTTGTATCGGTTACAGGTCAAGTGGTTTTGGAACAGGCCTCCACAACACCTACCACTGTTTTATATGTTGATAATTTGCCTTCAGGAATTTATTATATTCTCATTGATAATAGTAAACAATACAAGCCCGTGAAAGTAATTATTGATTAGTTAAAGATTGGTGTTATTTGTAGAGGTCGCTCAGTTCTGGGCGGCCTCTTTTTATTTGTACACCATTTAGAACCCTATATTACGGTATCGGAACGACATTTGTATAAAATACCAAAAGGTCTTTTTTATGATGGAGTATATTCAACAATTTTTTGTTTCGTTGTGGCAGTTAACATTGGAAATGTCGCCATACCTCATGCTTGGGTTTCTTTTTGCCGGGGCACTGCATGTGTGGTTTCCTCAACATAAAGTTTATAGTCTTTTGGGTAAACATAACCTTCGTTCCGTATTTAATGCATCACTCATTGGAGTTCCTTTGCCATTATGCAGTTGTGGTGTAATTCCTACAGGTATTTCGTTTCACAAGAATGGAGCATCGAAAGGAGCCGCCATAAGTTTTATGACCAGTACGCCACAAACCGGAGTCGATTCTATTTTGGTAACCTGGTCTATGCTGGGGCTGCCCATGGCTATTGTACGACCTATTACAGCTATGATTACCGGTATTGCCGGCGGTTGGTGGGTAAACAAGGGTGAACAAAAACGAATAGCAACCAAGCCGCTGGAACAAGAACAACCCTCGCCCAAAAAACGGGGAGTTGTGGCCATGCTACGGTATGCTTTTATCGATTTTATGGCCGATATTGTTAAGTGGTTGGTTATTGGCCTAATGCTGGCGGCAGTTATCGACGTTATTGTTCCCGACGACTTTTTTGGAACATATATGAGCAATTCGTTTTACGAATATTTGTTTGTCATACTGGCCTCTATTCCGCTTTATGTTTGTGCTACAGCTTCTGTACCCATTGCCGCAGTACTTATTTTAAAAGGCATTTCCCCGGGTGCTGCATTGGTTTTTCTTATGGCCGGGCCGGCTACAAATGCCGCTACCATTACGGTTATTGCCCAAACGCTTGGAAGACTCACGTTCATTAAATACCTTGCCACCATTGTGGTAGGAGCAGTTTTGTCGGGTCTGGTAGTCGATCACTTGTTGCCCGCAGAATGGTTCGCTATTGCAGATACAGGACACATACACGAACATACTTTGCTTCCCCAATGGCTTACTTGGGGTTCAGCTATTATTTTAACCGCATTAATCGTTTATCATCTTATGAAATTATTTTCAGGAAAATTTAGCAAAACGTCACAAAACGTGCGATCGGCCAAAGCCGGTGAAGTCCTCGATAATCCACAATTGAAAGTTGATGGAATGACCTGTAAACATTGTAAGGCTAACGTAGAAAAACATTTGCAACAAATAGAAAATGTAGAAAGCGTAGTTGCGGATGAAAAATCAGGTGTTGTCACCATTCAGGGAGGTAACATTCCAATCGATGAGGCGGCCAAACAGGTGGCCGAAATTGGTTATACATTTTCTGGAATTGTAGAAAAATAAATCACTTTAGAAGCAGCGACCTTGCGTACACAGTCGGCAAGCATGTGGTCGGTTTAAAAGGGTTTTCAAATTATCAAACGCAGAAAATTTGCTTTGCCCCGCACCTTAGAGCGTGGCTAATTTTCAGCTACTTACTTCCTTTAGGCTATGGGCAGAAAAGTAGCTGAAAACCAAATAATACCCTTTTTAAACCGGACTCACGCATTTCATCTTCGATATTGGTATTTCCTTGTCCTGCATGCGGATTTTGGGTGGTAAGGCATTAATTTTTTTGATAATGGCAGGCTTTTTCATTTGAACACATTAATTTTGCTGTCGCTATTTGCGGCTAACAGCACATTTGCAGTTCGGTCGAAGATATTCCGTCAAAAACCTGAAAATGAAGTATTCTTCCAATAATTGTGTCCGCATTTTTTTGAAAATCTTGTTGTCGATGGTTTTATCGCTACTGGCATTTCTGTCGTGCATGGACGATGACCAATGGTACACATCTTCCACCTACAACGAGCCGGAGAAAGGGGTGTTTATTGTCAACGAAGGGAACTTTATGTATGACAATGCCTCGCTTTCGTACTACCTGCCCGATAGTTTAAGCGTGCTAAATACTGTTTTTAAAGAGGCAAACGGCGC
>JAWOEM010000223.1:0-3722 GCA_046482785.1 Salinivirgaceae bacterium | reverse complement strand
TAGTCTTCCGTATGCAGCAGGCGAGTCCACCCTTCGAATCCGGGCGCTATTTCATTGGGGTGATAGCCCAACATGCGGGCTTTGTTTTCTCCTGCAATAACTTCGTTTTCAAGGTAATCCCATTCCCACCAGGATAGTTTTCCCATCTCCAGTGCCATTTCTAAACGCGAGGTAAGTTGGCTTTTTTCTTTTTCTGTTTTTTTCAGGTTGGTGATATTTACAAAAGTTACAATAATTCCGTCTACCGCGTTTTCTGCCGTACGAAACGGTATAATTCTTACCAAGTGCCATTCGTTGTTTGGCGTTTTAATTTCCTGCTCTTTTGCCTGAAGACTATCCATAACGGAATGAATATCTTCATGAAACCCTTTGTATAGATGGTCACTTGCGATGTGATGTATGGGACGGCCAACATCGGTTTGCATAATATTTGTAATATCGGCAGCCAACTTGGTGAATTTTCGAATGGTAAGATCTTGATCGAGGTAGAGGGTGCCAATTTGTGTGTTTTTGAGTAGGTTGTCCATGTCGGCGTTGAGCTGTGTAAGCTCTGTAATTTTTATTTGATGTTCCGCATTAACCGTGTATAGTTCTTCATTAACCGACTGTAGTTCTTCGTTGGTGCTTTGCAGCTCTTCGTTCGAGGCTATTAACTCTTCGTTTGATGACTGTAACTCTTCGTTCGATGTTTCAAGCTCTTCAACCGTGGCTTGCAAGCTTTCGCTTTTGTTTTGCAGTTCTTTCTCCAGTTCTTCTATTCGCTCCTGAAACTGGTTGTTGATATCGAGGGTTTCAACGTTTTTCGATTCGGTTTTTACTTTTTCTTTTATGCTATTCTCACGAAACGATACAATAAAAAAGATATCGCCATTTTGGGCCGATTTAATTTTTTTTGCTGAAATATCGAGGGTTTTGGCCTCGTTTTCTTCTACGTTAATGTTTTCGTACGAGATGGTATTTTCGGTTTTTGCAGCTCTTCTCAGCAAGCTGCTTACCATTACATCCAATTCATTGGGCAGCATTTTGAGCAAGTTAAAGCTTACTTTGCCTACCGGAATACTCATGAATTTTGAAACTTTGTGAATGGTGTGAATGATATCGTAATTTTCATCAACAATAACCGACGGGGGAAGGTATTCGGCCATTAACTCATCGAAAATGGATTCAACTTTAGGTGTTTTTTGTTTTTGTCTGTGATAGTAGGAACTAATGTTGGTTAATTCGTTTTTATGGCCGGTATACGAAGGAATGGTGTATTTTTCTGAAAGGCTGGGCGAATAGCCTTCTTTAGCCTGAAAGATTTTCCACTTCGTATTAACGGTTTGAAATCCTTCCGACAAATCGCCAATGGATTCACTACTCCCTAAAAACAGGTAGCCACTTGATTTTAGTGCCAGATAAAACATCGATAAAATTTTCTGTTGAATATCGCTGTTCAGGTATATGAGCATATTTCGGCAGGAGAGGAGGTCGATTTTCGAAAATGGCGGGTCGCGGAGTATATTGTGTTGTGCAAACACAACCATGCTTCGAATTTTTTCGCTTATTTGATACGATTCATCTTTGCGGTTAAAGAACTTGCTCAGTCGCTCGGCAGAAATATCCGATGCAATACTTTCCGGGTAGCGCCCCATACTGGCAAACTCAATGCTATCGGCATCTATATCTGTCGAGAAAATCTTTACTTCGCGGTTAATGTTGTTTTTGTCCATATACTCTTTAACCAAAATGGCCAAGGAGTAAGCTTCTTCACCTGTAGAGCATGCAATGGTCCATAGTCGTAGCGGCTTTTTGTTCGTTTTATCTGCAAAAAGTTTGGGCAAAACATCATTGTAAATATGGTCAAATGCTTCTTCATCTCTAAAGAAGCGGGTTACACCAATCAGAAATTCTTTAAACAGAATATTTACTTCCTTTTTATTGTCGATTAGGAAATCGGCATATTGTGCCACGGTACTATAGCGGTTAATGCTAATTCGTTTCTCCAATCGGCGAATAATGGTGTTCGATTTGTATCCCGAAAAATCGACCCCTTTTTCATCGCGCAGAATCATGATGATTTTTGCCAGATGGTTATCGTTTTCATCCAGCTCTGCATCATTGACGCTTGTTTTTCTAATGAGCGGGTGTTTAATGTAGTTTGTGAGCTCTTTGGGCATTACTTTAGCCGGCAAAATATAATCGACCATGCCTGTATTTATTGAGCTGCGGGGCATTCCGTCGAATTTGGCTGACTCGTCGTCCTGAGCCATCACCATACCGCCATACTCTTTAATTGCTCTAATACCGAGCGTTCCATCGCTTCCGGTACCTGAAAGAACTATTCCAATGGCATTTTTACCCTGATCTTTGGCCAGCGAACGCATAAAAATATCGATGGGTAGGTTTAGCGATCTGCCGTGTTGCTGTTTTGTAAGAAAGAGTTTTCCTTTAAAAATAGTCATGTTGTGCCCGGGAGGAATCAAGTAAATGCAGTTTTGCTGTACTGCCATTCCGTCTTCTACGCGGTAAATGTACATGTTTGTAACCCGGCCAAGCAGTTCTGCCATTAGGCTTTTATAATCGGGGGAAAGGTGTTGAATAACTACATATGCCGCACCGGAATCTTCAGGTGCATTTTTAAAAAAATCTTGCAATGCTTCGAGACCTCCGGCTGAGGCTCCCACTGCTACAACCGGAAAATCGAGTGTTGGTTTTTCATTTTCAGCAATGGTGTTTTTCCCTTGTAACGCGCTTTTTTTTATATCTTTTGGTGATCTTTTTTTCATAATAATTCTTTTTTGTAACGTAGATTGTGTTATGTGCTTATCGCCTTCGCATTTTGTTTAACGTTAACCCGTGTTAATCGTATTGTTGGTCAAACAAATTGCTCTGGTTTCAAGCAATTACAATCAATTACTAATATATAAAGAATTTGGTTCTTGTAGTATGGTTTTGTTGAATAATATTTACCAGTTTTGCCTGTTTTTTAGTTGGTATGGTATCAATCAAATGCGTTAATAGTTGATTAATATACCTTTGGGATAAGTTTATTCTTTCATCGTGCTTTGCAGAAAAAAAGTTTTAATATGAGCTTTGTTTTTATGTGTAGCTTGTTGAAGTGTTTGACACCATTCGTTCAATTATTTAATGCTTTACCGGACTGATTGGTGGTGCTTTTTTCGTATTTGTCTATAAGTTGTTCAAACTCCTGTAGTGTTTCTTTGATTTTTAAAATATCGAAAGCTTTTCGATAGTTTTTGAGTTGCAGTACTATTTTTTCGAGGTTTTCGAGTTGGTAGTGGAGAAGTAATTCTGTTAGTTGTGCAATAAATTCGTCTAGCGTTTTTATGGAAACGCGATTCCGAAGGTGGTCAAAGGTTTTCAAAATGTCTTTGTTAATAGTGGGGAGTACCTGTGGGATGGATTTCATCTCATTGGCACTTAATTCGAATTTGTTTATCGAATTATTCTCATCATGTATTGTTGGTTCCATGTTTTGAACGGCTTTCCTTATTATTTCCGATGCTGAATTCTGATCTCGAATAATATAATCGAACCGATCTTCGGCACTTTTATCGGTGTTTTTATCAGCAATGCCTATTAAAATTGTTTTAGCCTTTGTTTGCTTTTTGAGCAGTTCGCAGTTGGTATCGGTAATAATAAATTCGGTAATATGAATAGCAATATATTGTTCCAGTTCTTCGGACGATGCAGCTATAAAAACTTTAGCTCCGGTGTTC
>JAWOEM010000208.1:0-7799 GCA_046482785.1 Salinivirgaceae bacterium | reverse complement strand
CGTAAACTTGCCCCACGCTCCGGCTGGTCAATCATCGGTGTAATGGGAATAGTCGCCGCATTCGTTATTCTGGCTTTCTACTCAACCATAGCAGGATGGACGCTGGAATACATCGTTAAAGCAGTGAGCAATAGTTTTCAGGGCAAAAATACCGATATTCTTTTCGAGAACTTTAAATCGCAAACCTTTTTCCCCCTTTTATGGCAGTTCATTTTTATGATACTAACTGCAACAATCGTATTTATGGGCGTTCAGAAAGGTATCGAACGTTACACCAAAATCCTCATGCCCATACTCTTGCTGTTGATAATAGCTATGTGCATTCGATCGCTTACTTTAGAAGGGTCAATGGCCGGAGTTAAATTCCTTTTTGACCCCGATTTCTCCAAAATCACCTTTAATGTGATACTCGAAGCCCTTGGTCAGGCTGCTTTTTCCTTGAGTATTGGC
Organism: Salinivirgaceae bacterium; assembly: GCA_046482785.1. GTDB lineage: Bacteria > Bacteroidota > Bacteroidia > Bacteroidales > Salinivirgaceae > Salinivirga. The sequence continues at coordinate 7,349 of JAWOEM010000208.1, read as the reverse complement.
ATGGGAGCATTAATTACTTACGGTTCCTATATTCAGAAAGACAACCATCTTCCAAATACAGCCATCCAGGTAGCAACCGCCGATACCATTATTGCAGTTCTGGCCGGCGTAATGATTTTTCCGGCTGTATTTGCTTTAGGAATGGATCCACAATCAGGCCCCGGTTTGGTTTTTGAAGTTTTACCAAAACTATTTATGCAAATGCCAATGGGATACTTTTTCTCCATTTTGTTTTTTGTACTCTTGGCAGTGGCTGCACTTACCTCTACAGTATCGCTGCTCGAAGTTGTTGTAGCCTACTTCTCCGAAGAACTCAATATGTCGCGTTCCAAAGCTACCATTATTAGCACCTCCTTAATATGGGTTTTTGGAGTTTTTGCAACATTATCATTTAGTAGCTTAAAAGATTTTACTCTTTTCGATCTCACAATTTTCGATTCATTAGACTATGTGTCCGCCAATGTATTGCTACCACTCGGAGCATTGCTTATTGTTGTTTTTCTGGGATGGAAATTTGGGAAAAGACAAACATATTTGGAAACTACCAACGAGAAATCCATACCATTTAAGCTTTTTGGACTGTTTTTCTTCATCGTAAAATTTATCGCCCCAATTGCCATAGTACTTATTTTCTTAAATTCTTTGGGGCTATTCCGTTTTATTCAATCATAGTATAAATTCGAATGAATAATTTTTGGCAAAATTTATCCGGGTTTACATCTGGTGAGCGCCGTGGAGCAATAGTATTTTTAATTCTTATTATCGCATTGTCCACTTTTGTAAATTACCTACCTGAAATGTATGAGGAGGAGCCATGGTATGTGGTTCAGGATAGCACAACGGTTAACCAATGGATTCAACAAATTCAAAACCAGCAACAACTTAATCTCCATAGGTTTAATCCCAATACCACTTCCGTTGATGAGCTAACCGGTATGGGTATTCCATCCTCGTTAGCTATTAGCTGGGAGAAATACATCGATGCCGGAGGCCGTTTTTACAGCAAACCAGACCTGAAACGTCTGTATGGAATGACGGATAGTTTATATATAAAAATGGTCCCATACCTTATTATAAAGTCAAACCAAAATACAAACTCAAATAGATCATCGGAAAATAAAGAACGATTTCCACGTGCAGAACAACCATTGAAATCATTCAACCCGGCCACAGACAATTACAAACAACTTATTAAATGCGGATTGAGCAAAAAGGTAGCTTCAAACATTATCAATTACCGGAAAGCCGGAGGCCGCTTTAATACAAAAGCGGATCTAAAAAACATTTACGCCATAGATACATCATTATATCGAAAATTGGAGGCTCATATTCAATTACCTGAAACCCCATCACCAGCCGAAATTGTCGAACTCGATAGCCTTGAGTTGAACTCGGCTACCAAAGAAGAGTTGGAACAGATAAAAATCAGTAAGTATATTATTGATGGCATTGTGAAATATCGCGACTTGCTGGGTGGGTATTATTCCTACAACCAACTCCGTGAGGTATACAATATGAAAGAAAACCAGTTAATAGTATTAAAAGAAAAATGTTGGATCGATTCACTATCAATTCAAAAAATCAATGTCAATCGTCTCGATGCCTACCAATTATCGCAACATCCTTATATTTCGCACAAAATAGCGGGGAAATTAATTAAATACCGTAACTTCGCCGAAAAAATAGATGGGATAGAGGAAGTTGCAACTTTGAAAATATTATCGGCTGAAGAGTTAAAGAGACTGTCCCCCTATCTGGCTTTTTGATAAACGCAGCTAAATTATTAGCAAAACTCACCTACTGCTTGCAGATGTTGCTTACTGTCAGTAAAAAAACGTATAACTGCCTGAAAAAAAAGCAAAAAATTCTTTTTTAGAAAAAAATAATTATACCTTTGCAACCCAAATTATTAGGGTAAAATGTCTTAATCTAAGGAATATGCCTACAATACAGCAATTAGTAAGAAAAGGAAGAAAGAGAATCGAACAGAAAAGTAAGTCTCCAGCCTTGGGAGCTAGCCCGCATAAGCGCGGCGTGTGTACACGTGTTTACACGACAACACCAAAGAAACCTAACTCTGCAATGCGGAAAGTCGCTAGGGTTCGATTGACGAACGGGAAAGAAGTTAACGCTTACATCCCGGGAGAAGGCCATAACTTGCAAGAGCACTCAATAGTACTCATTCGAGGTGGCCGTGTGAAAGACCTGCCAGGTGTTCGCTATCACATTGTGAGGGGAGCGCTTGACACTTCAGGAGTGGACGGAAGATTACAGCGTCGTTCTAAGTATGGAACTAAGAAACCGAAGAAAAAATAAACGATCGACCAATGAGAAAAAGTAAACCAAAAAAGCGAATACTTACTCCGGATCCACGTTTCAACGATACATTGGTGACACGCTTCGTCAATGAATTGATGATGGATGGAAAAAAGAATCTTGCGTATAATATTTTTTATGATGCGCTCGAGATTATTGGAGAGAAGATGAAAGAAAGCGAAGATGCCCCATTGGATATCTGGAAAAAAGCCATTCAAAACGTAACCCCTAAAGTAGAGGTGAAAAGCCGTAGAGTCGGTGGTGCTACATTCCAAATTCCACAAGAAATTAGGGAAAGTCGTAAAGTGGCATTAAGCATGAAGGCAATGATCAAATATGCCCGTGCACGCAATGGCAAATCGATGGCAATGAACTTGGCAGCAGAATCAATGGCTGCATACAACGAAGAGGGTGGCGCATTTAAAAAGAAAGAAGATACCCACAGAATGGCTGAAGCAAACAAAGCATTCTCGCACTTTCGCTTCTAAATCTTTTTAAAAAAATAGGATAAAATTACGATGGCAAACAAATTACAATTTAATAGGAATATCGGTATCATGGCTCACATCGATGCCGGTAAAACTACAACTACAGAACGAATCCTTTACTATACCGGTATTACCCACCGGATTGGAGAAGTGCACGATGGAGCTGCAACCATGGACTGGATGGAGCAAGAGCAAGAGAGGGGTATTACCATTACTTCTGCCGCAACCACCTGTTTTTGGAAATATCAAGACCAAGAGTACAAAATTAACATTATCGATACTCCGGGACACGTCGACTTTACAGTAGAAGTTGAACGTTCGTTGCGTGTACTCGATGGTGCTATTGCCGTTTACTGTGCTGTTGGGGGAGTTGAACCACAGTCAGAAACCGTATGGCGTCAAGCCGATAAGTATGGCGTACCAAGAATTGCATTTGTCAATAAAATGGACCGTACTGGTGCCGACTTTTTTGATGTAGTGGCACAAATGAAAGAACGCCTCAAAGCAAATGCAGTTCCAATTGTAATTCCAATTGGATCAGAAGAAAACTTTAGAGGTATTGTTGATCTCATCGAAAATAAAGCAATCGTTTGGGTTGAAGATGAAGAACTCGGAACAAATTACGAGTACATCGATATTCCCGAAGATATGGTTGATGAAGTTCAAGAATGGCGTACAAACTTAATTGAAGCTGTCGCTGAAACAGACGATTCTATCATGGAGCGGTATTTCGAAGATCCAGAATCAATTACCGTAGAGGAATTTAAAGCTACAATCCGTCAGGCAACAATTGACAGAGTTATTACTCCGGTAATGTGTGGATCAGCCTTTAAAAACAAAGGCGTACAGCGTCTGCTCGATTCAGTAGCAGCATACCTCCCAAGCCCAGAAGATATTGGCTACGTTAAAGGAACAGAACCAGATGATCTGGAAAAGGAAATTATACGTAAAGCCGACGACGAAGAACCATTTGCAGCTTTGGCTTTCAAAATTGCAACAGATCCATTTGTTGGCCGCCTATGTTTTATTCGCATCTATTCAGGAGTGCTTAAAGCTGGAGACTCTGTTTTAAATGTTCGTACAGGTAAGAAAGAGCGCATCTCCAGACTATTTCAAATGCATGCAAACAAACAAAATTCTATTCCACAAGCAGGCGCAGGTGAAATAGTTGCAGGTGTTGGATTCAAAAACATTAGAACCGGAGATACATTAAGCGCCATTAACGCTCCTGTAGCTCTCGAACAAATGGTTTTCCCGGAACCTGTAATCTCTATTGCTATTGAACCTAAAACACAGGCCGATCTCGACAAACTTGACGTAGCACTAGGAAAACTGGCAGAAGAAGACCCAACTTTCGTGGTTCATACAGACGATGATTCAGGGCAGACAATTATAAGTGGAATGGGTGAATTGCACCTCGAAATTATTATTGACCGCCTAAAACGCGAATTCAAAGTTGAGTCTAATAAAGGAAAACCACAAGTTAAATATAAAGAGGCTATTACTCAAGCAATCGAGCATCGCGAAGTATTCAAAAAGCAAAGTGGTGGTCGTGGTAAATTCGCCGATATTCAGGTAAAAATTGAACCTGCCGAGGAAGGAAAGCCAGGATTAGAGTTTATCGATGCTATTAAAGGAGGAAATATCCCAAGAGAATATATCCCCTCAGTAGAAAAAGGTTTCAAAGAAGCCATGCAAAATGGCCCACTTGCCGGATTTCCGGTCGATAGCCTTAAAGTTACTTTGTCTGATGGATCGTTCCACGCCGTGGATTCAGATCAACTTTCATTCGAAGTTGCAGCTAAGCAAGCATTTAAAAATGCCGCCGCTAAAGCAAAACCAATCCTCCTTGAGCCTATTATGGCTGCAGAGGTAGTTACTCCTGAAGAATATATGGGAGATATTATCAGTGACTTTAACAAACGTCGCGGTAATATTGAAGGAATGGAAGAAAAATCAGGTGCTCGAATTGTAAAAGCCAAAGTACCTCTCGCAGAGAAATTTGGATATGTTACAGTTTTACGTACAATTTCTTCTGGCCGCGCCACATCCTCAATGGAGTTCTCACATTACCAGGAAGTGCCAAAGGGTATTGCCTTAGAGGTTTTGGAGAGTGTAAAAGGAAGAACAGAGTTATTATAAATAATAAGGAGATATGAGCCAAAAAATTCGAATCAAACTCAAGTCGTACGACCATAACCTGGTTGATAAATCGGCTGAGAAGATCGTAAAAACGGTAAAAACAACTGGTGCAGTTGTAAGTGGCCCTATTCCGCTTCCAACTAAAAAGCGAATTTTTACCGTATTACGTTCAACATTTGTGAACAAGAAATCTCGCGAGCAATTTGAATTGTCATCGTACAAGCGCTTGCTCGACATTTACAGTTCAACAGCAAAAACAATTGATGCTTTAATGAAACTCGAGCTCCCCAGCGGAGTGGAAGTAGAAATTAAAGTATGATAATTAACAAAAATTTATGGCTGGATTAATAGGAAAAAAAATCGGAATGACATCGATTTTCAGTGCCGAGGGAAAAAACGTTCCATGCACTGTAATCGAAGCTGGACCCTGTGTAGTAACACAGGTGAAAACCGTCGATACTGACGGTTACGAAGCAATACAACTCGGGTTTGAGAACAAAAAAGAGAAAAATGCAAACAAACCGGAGCTTGGACACTTTAAAAAAGCGAGCACCACACCTAAAAGGAGAATGGCTGAATTCATCGAATTCGAACCAGAAACCAAATTAGGCGATGTGGTTAATGTTGAGCTTTTCAAAGACAATGCCTGGGTAGACGTTACCGGAGTTTCTAAGGGTAAAGGATTTCAAGGAGTTGTTAAACGCTATGGTTTTCGTGGTGTTAATGATGCTACCCACGGACAGCACAACCGTCTGAGAGCACCAGGTTCTATTGGCGCATCTTCAGACCCGTCAAAAGTTTTCAAAGGAATGCGTATGGCAGGACGCACCGGTGGTCAAAAAGTTAAGGTTTTGAGCCTTAAAGTGATTAAAATTATTCCTGAGAGCAATTTGCTTATTGTAAAAGGTTCTGTTCCAGGAGCTAAAGGATCATACTTAATAATCGAAAACTAATGGAACTAATAGTAAGAAATATTGCAGGAGAAGACACTGGTCGTAAAATTGAATTAAAAGATTCAATTTTCGCAATTGAGCCGAACGATCATGCCATCTACCTTGACGTTAAAGGGCATTTAGCCAATAAACGCCAAGGTACGCATAAAAGCAAAGAGAGAGCCGAAATTATTGGTAGCACGAAGAAACTTAAAAGACAAAAAGGTACAGGAACTGCACGTGCAGGTAGTATCAAATCACCCATTTTCAGAGGTGGTGGTCGTGTTTTTGGACCAAGACCAAAAGATTATGCTCAAAAAGTGAACAAAAAAGTAAAATTACTCGCACGTAAATCTGCTCTTACATACAAAGCTTTAGATCAGCAGATTATGGTAATTGAGGACTTTACTTTGGAACAACCTAAAACAAAGGAGTTTACTAAAATTCTTAATAATCTGAAAATTAGCGAGAAAAAGTCCTTATTTGTTTTAGATCAAGCAAATAAAAATGTATATTTGTCGGCGCGAAATTTGCCTGGTACACAAGTAGTACACGAAAATGGGCTAATGACTTACAATATCCTTAACAACAGTATGTTAGTGCTAACAGAGGGTATGGTAAAACGTATTGAAAAAGTTTTTGAAAAATAGATGTAGCAATGGAAATACTAAAAAAGCCTATCATTACAGAGAAAATGACTGAAAAGTCAGAGAAACTTAACCAGTTTGGTTTTCTTGTCGATGTTAGAGCAACGAAAGACCAAATTCGTAGTGCCATAGAACAGCATTACGAAGTAAAGGTCGACTCTGTAAATACAATGCGCTATGGAGGTAGAAGGCAAATGAGATATACCAAAGCAGGTATGATTGAAGGTCGTAAAACCGCATTCAAAAAAGCGATTGTTACATTGAAAGACGGAGAAACTATCGATTTTTACAGCAATATCTAAAATTGAGTGATGGGAGTTAGAAAGCTTAAACCTGTAACGCCAGGTCAGAGACACAAAGTAGTGAGTAACTTCGATATGGTTACCACTTCTACACCTGAAAAGTCATTGTTAAGACCAAAAACCAAAAGTGGAGGTAGAAATAGCTCCGGTAGAATGACAATGAGATATATAGGTGGTGGTCACAAACAGAAATATCGTGTAATAGATTTCCTTCGTGAAAAAGAAGGCATGGAAGGCACGATTAAAACTATTGAGTATGATCCCAATCGTACGGCAAGAATCGCATTGGTTGCATATCCCGATGGAGAAAAGCGCTATATTATAGCACCAAACGGAATTCAGGTAGGTACGAAAATTACCACCGGAAAAGGAGTCGCTCCTGAAATCGGAAATACATTATATATGTCCGATATTCCATTAGGTACTATCATTCACAATATAGAGCTTAAACCTCAAGTAGGAGCTGTAATGTTTCGTAGCGCCGCTACTTATGCCCAGTTAGTTTCAAGAGAGAGAAAATAC
>JAWOEM010000128.1:0-3923 GCA_046482785.1 Salinivirgaceae bacterium | reverse complement strand
TCTATAAGCCGTGTTCCGACTAACGAGACCTCGTCGTTTTTGCGAACAAGCACACAAATATCTGTTTGCTCGTGCTCTTTTTGCAAACGCTCTACCTGTTTCACCATGGCATCTAAGGCATACTCCGTAAAGGTTTCCACATTACTTCCGGCTACACCTTCTACGTACACATAGCCATCGGTTTTATCTTTTTTATGACCGGGCAGTTCCTGTACTACATCTTTGTACATCTCCAAAATTTCAGGAGCATACTCCGGTTCCACAAGATCGGCTATCAATGCCCTCAGCCCTACAAAAAATGCATTATTAAATGCAATTACAGTGGGAGAGCTACGCCAATTGGTTTTAAGGGTATCTTCGTTGATCAACCCAATTTGCCGAGCCACTTCTTTATGCAACAGCGACCAGTCGCCATTCCGCCATCTGTAAATGGCTTGTTTTACATCGCCTACAATAAAGTTTCCATGGTTATCATGCGCAAGTGCCTCCTCTATAAGCGGCCTAAAATTTTCCCATTGCAGTTTAGAGGTATCCTGAAACTCATCGATCATGTAATGCTTGTACAGGTGACCGATTTTCTCGTAAATAAACGGAGTATCGGAACTTCCGGTAAACAAACTCAGCAATACGGGTGCATCGGCCAGCATAAACAAATTCTGATCGGCAAGCACCTCGGTTACATTATTCATGATGGCACTGGCCAGTCTATGCTGAAAGATATTGGAATAAACCGCCTTTGCCTCAATGTACAACACATAGTCAGATTTGAGAATGGCTTCCAATTGTTCAACAAACTCTGTTATTTGGGGCTCTAAACTATCGACTAATTCCTTGCGCTCCGATTTTGGATGCCCCCACTCTTCGACCGCTAACATGCGATCGACCTTTTTAAATAAGTCCTCGTATTTTCCGGATTCAATATTTTTCAATGCTCCATGGAGCGGATTCTTGGTTTTGCCTTGGAGGTCATTTTGTTGAATTTCGGCTTTTTCCAGTAAAGCTGCCACTTGGCGACTCCACTCCCGCACTTTTGACTGAAACCCCTGAATGAGTTGCTTTAACGTGCGTCGTACTTCGTCGAACGACTGATTGCCCGATAGATTACCGCCACTGCGAACATAGTTGTAACGAACATGCTCGCGAAAAAGTTGCGCGGCAAATTTATTTAACTGATGTTGCACATTCCATGTTTTGTCGTCGTCCATTTGCGCATCGACAAAATCGAGCATCACTTGCATTTCCTGACTGCCCGATTTCAAGCTCATTAGGAACCGCTCCACAGACTGGTTAATGATTGCAGATTGGTCGAGCTGCACAGCATAACCACCATTCAGGTTAAGTTCACGTGTTAGTGCACGAATAATTCCCTGAAAGAAATGATCGATTGTGGAAACGGTAAAATGGGCATAATCGTGCAGCATGTTGCGCATAATTGAACGAGCACTTTCACGCACCTGATAAACCGGACGTTTAGAGAAAGCTGCAATTTCGGTGAGCATTGGATAGCTGTCATCGGTACCCAAGGCAAATTCGCGCAATTCGGAAAATATTCGCGATTTCATTTCGGCTGTAGCTTTATTGGTAAAGGTTACAGCCAATATATTTTTGTACTTAGCAGGATTTTGGAAAAGTAGTTTTATATATTCGAGCGTTAAACGCCGGGTTTTTCCTGAACCGGCAGAAGCTCTAATAATGGTTAACTTACTATTTAGATGCGTATCGTTCATTAATAAAACAGTATTGTGGCTACCAATTCTTTCGTCAATTCGCCAATATCGGAATTATCGCCCATAACGCCTTTACTTCGGGCATCGTAATGCCTGAGAAGCCCAATAATTCGCACCACTCTGGCTTTGGAGTAGTTGCGGGCAGCAACGGCCATTTCTTTTTGTTTGTAGTAATTCAAATTGAGGTTTTGCCCAATGGTATTGGCAGGCAAGCGTTTTTCTACAAACTGATGATACCGTAACAAATTTGTAAAACTTGTAAAAAGAACCGTAATGGTAACAGCAATATGGTGATCTTTAATGTTTTTTGAGAAATAGAAAGCTATTTCGTGTGCTTTGGTTCTATTTTTTGATGCAATGGCGCTCCAAAGTTCAAATGCATTGTAATCTTTGCTAATTCCCACATTATCTTGAATATGAGTAGCAGTAATGGTTGATTTTGGCGGTAAAATTACGGCCAGTTTATTCAACTCGTTCACCAGTTTTTCTAAATCGTTTCCGAGATAAGTGGAAAGCAATTGCACTGCATGATCGACAATACTGTAGCCCTTCGAGTTAATATATTTTTCGATCCAGACGTTCAGATCTCGCTCCCACAACTTTTTCGATTCGAGAACAATACCATTTTTGGTTAGAGTCTTATAAAATTTGGTTCTTTTATCGAGTTTCTTTTTCCTGTAATTAATGACAAGAATGGTTGAAGGCATAGGATTATTTATGTACAGGGTAAGCGGATTTTCTTTTTTATCGTTTTTTTGCGCCTCTGTAATCTCGCCTGCAATACCCTTTACCTCCTGCCCTTCTTTAACAATAATAACTTGTTTTTCGGCCATCATGGGAAAACGGCGGGCAGCCATTACAATATCGGCCACTTCCACATCGCTACCGTACATAATAGTCTGATTAAAAGACCGCTCTTCTTCGGGCAATGCTTCAGTTGCAATTTTATTGGTAATTTGATCGATAAAAAAACCCTCTTCACCAAACAGGTAATATACGGGTTGATATTCTTTTTTCTCGAGACTTGTCAGTATTTTCTCGTAATCTAAACTTGCCATTTCTAAAACTTAAGGTGTTTAACACTTTGACCGTTCTCCTGCAGTTCGTTCAACGAGTCGATTCCAATTTGAATTTGATCTTTCACATATTGTTCGGTCACCAACTTATCGCTTTCAGAAGTTTTTACTCCGGTCGAAATCATGGGCTGGTCAGACACTAGAAGTAGCGCCCCCGAAGGAATTGAGTTATAAAACCCGACCGAAAAAATGGTGGCCGTTTCCATATCGATAGCCATTGCACGGGTTTTACGCAAATACTTTTTAAACCGATCGTCGTATTCCCAAACACGTTTGTTGGTAGTAAAAACGGTTCCAGTATAATAATCGCGCTTATAATCGCGAATGGTAGATGAAACTGCACGCTGCAAATTAAACGCAGGCAACGAGGGCACTTCGGGCGGCAAATAATCGTCTGATGTTCCCTCACTACGAATGGCAGCAATGGGTAAAATGAGGTCGCCAACTTTATTTTTCTTTTTCAGTCCGCCGCATTTTCCCAAAAAAAGCACTGCACGCGGATCAATTGCTGTGAGCAAATCCATAATAGTGGCAGCATTGGGGCTACCAACTCCAAAATTGATAATTGTAATGCCATTTGCGGATGCATTTGCCATCATTCGATCTTCGCCCAAAACGGGCACATCGTGTAAGTCGGCAAAAAGTTGTACGTAATTCTGAAAATTAGTGAGTAGAATATATCTGCCAAAATCTTCGATAGACCTCCCGGTATATCTTGGCAACCAATTAGTTACAATTTCATTTTTTGTGCGCATATCTAACATTATTTGGGTATAAGAAAATACAAAAACAAAGATAAGATTTTTACAACAGAATGATGAGTGCGACAACAGAAACTCATGCTACTTTGAGAAAAACCGGATAGAAATTATTTTTCGCATTTTCTCCTTTTACATGGTAGGGATCAGGTGAAAAAGTTGTAGGCTTTCTCAACAAACTTTTTTTCTTGAAAAAAAAAGTTGCAAAAAATTCAAGATCAAATTACGCTTCCACCCGCTCTGTTCAATAAATTAAATGACATATAAAAGCTGAACAAGCCTCTTTTATGTCATTTATATTGATTGAACATTCACCCCTACGCTAGCCCGCCAATTTGATCAGGCCAGCCCGCATGGGGCAC
>JAWOEM010000092.1:0-13010 GCA_046482785.1 Salinivirgaceae bacterium | reverse complement strand
CGATAGTTCAAATTTCGCGTGAGTTTTTGCATAAGATTGTGTCAAGTAAGGGTTTGTCGTTAAGAAAATTACGTAAGCGCAGTTCGGAAAAAATTAATGAAAAATTAGGTGGTATATCTGTTTCAAACACAATTCAGTTCGATCGCGATATTCGCGAAACTGCCAATGTGGCGGCCTATGTAGAGGGAACTCAATCAAATGAGTGGGTTGTAGTAGGAGCACATTACGATCATTTAGGTATGGGAGGCAAGTATTCCGGTTCCCGTGCACCCGAAAAAATGGCTGTTCATAACGGTGCCGACGATAATGCCTCGGGTGTGGCTATGGTTATGATGCTGGCCGAATATTATAAAAAACATACTCCGGCTTCGAATATGGCATTTGTGCTGTTTGGTGCCGAAGAACGCGGTTTGGTGGGTTCGAAGCATTTTGTGCAGAACTTACCATTCCCGAAAGAGAAAATTAAAGCAATGGTGAATTTCGATATGGTTGGCCGCTTGGTCGATTCGTCTATGAGCATTAGCGGTGTAGCTACTGCTGATGAGTTTGAGACGCTACTTGAGAATTGGAATGGGAAGCCTATTCATCTTGCGCTTGGAGGAGGTGGCTACAGTGGGTCTGATCAGGCCGCATTTTATGCCGAAAAAATACCTGTGTTGTTTTTCAATACCGGATTGCATGAAGACTATCACACACCCGACGACGATGTGGAAAAAATTAATTATCCGGGAATGGAACTAGTCGCAAATCTGTCGGTCAATTTACTCGATTCGCTTACCAATCCTCGATTTGGTTTAACGTTCAAAGAGAACTCAAAAGCGGGCGAGCAATCGGCGCATCGTGGTGGAGGAATGAAAGTAAAAATGGGGCTAATGCCCGATGTGGCAGGAGTTGAAAAAAATGGACTTGGCGTAGATGGCGTTTCTGGAGGTGGACCAGCGCAAAAAGCCGGTATTCAGAAAGGCGATGTAATAATAGCTATTGATAATAAAAAAGTTGCAAATATTTACGATTACATGAAGCGCTTAGGCGATTATAAGCCCGGCGATAAAGTAATCGTTGATGTTAAACGAGCCGATGAAGTAATTCAACTGGAAGTGCAGTTTTAACCCTTTGCTCCGCTGTCCCAGAATATAGTGGGTTTCATTATTTATTCTTGCTGATTTTGGGTTTAATCTACATAGTTCATAAAATTTTTAAAAAATGAAGAAGGTTTTAATTTGGGTGTTAGCCATTCTATTCACATTGTCGGCAGCTGTTTACCAACGTTTAACAGGGCCTACAACCCCTTTGCGTATTAAAACAGAAATTGCTGGTGAGTCTGTCAAGTTGAAATTGACGCGTAGTGCTTCCGTGGGAGATGGCTGCACGGTTAGTGTGCCGGATCATCCTGGTGTTACACGTGCAGAACTGGTATTTCGAAAATATCCCGGAACTTTTGAATACGATACCATACGAATGAGTGGTAAAGAGCAATCTTATGCTGCTATGCTACCTGTACAGCCACCTGCCGGAAAATTGGAGTATTACGTGGTTTTGTATTCCACCAATGGCGATGTGCTCTTTCAAAATCCCGAAAATACTGCCATTGTACGTTTTAAAGGCGATGTGCCGGGTGGCATTCTTATTCCGCATATCATTTTTATGTTTTTTGCCATGTTGCTTAGTTCTGTAGCCGCTTTTATGGCTATACTTCGAGTAGGTAATTTTAGGCTTGTTTCCTTTGTTGCGTTCGGTTCGTTGGTTTTGGGCGGGTTGGTTTTTGGCCCCATGGTGCAGCATTATGCATTTGGCGAAGCATGGACCGGTTGGCCTGTTGGTGGCGATTTGACCGATAATAAAACATTAGTGGCTGCACTTTTTTGGCTCGCTGCGGTGTGGCTGAACAGGAAAGAACCACGAAGGTGGCCAGTTGTAGTTGCTGCCGTAGTTTTATTTGCAATATTCTCTATTCCACACTCTGCATGGGGATCTGAACTCGATCATGAATCGGGACAAATTGAAACAGGGAAGTCTGTCTCGGAATAATTGAAATAGCACCTGGTAAATTTCGTTGCATTTTGCACTCGAAATTCCTAGGGATTTTGCACTTGAAAAATCTAATTCCCAGAAAAATTGAGGCCTGTGCGCTCGTGTATTTTGTAATTATTTTTTCCTATCTTGGAGGAGTGTTTGGGCGAATATATCGTAAACGATATGTTCATCTATGTTTAATTGCAAAATATAACGGTTATGGATATTCTTAATCTGTTTTTAGTCTTACTTGCTGCATGGGCAGGTGGAAGTATTGCCCGCAGGCTGGGATACCCGGCCATTTTAGGGGAGTTGGTAATTGGTATTATTTTAGGACCGGCGCTATTAGGTTGGTTGGGGCATTCAGAAACCATTAAGGTTTTGGCCGATGTTGGAATTATTTTGCTCATGGTATACGTGGGTATGGAAATTGATTTTCGGGATCTTAAAAAAGCCTCGTGGGCAGGTATGCTTGCAGCCATCGGCGGATTTATAGTGCCTTTTGCACTTGGGTATTTTACCGTTATCTGGTTTGAGGGAACTCAAATGGCAGCGCTTTTTGTGGCTATTGCTGTAGGTGTTACCTCGCTGGCTACAAAAAGCCGGATTTTAGTAGATTTAAAGCTTCTGAATACACGTATCGCATATGTACTCATGGCTGGGGCGCTCATATCAGACACGTTGGCCTTGTTGATTTTTGCAGGAATTGTAAGCTTTGCTGAGGCCGGAGCCTTTAATGTGGGAGAATTGTTTCCGCTTGCCATTAAAATAGTGTCGTTTTTTGCTGCTACCATTGCTATAGGCCTGTACATTTTACCGCTCCTTGGTCGATATTTATCACGATCGAAATTTAAAAATAGCACCTTTTACTTTACCGCCATTTTGTTGGTTGCCTTCGGTTATGCAGAGTTGGCAGAGTTGGCAGGCATGCACAGTATTTTGGGAGCATTTATGGCTGGTTTATTTATTAAAGATAATCTTTTTCCCAAAAATATCTCCAAAGAAGTTCATAAAGCCTTTTACGATGTGTCAATCGGGTTTTTGGCGCCTGTGTTTTTTGTTTCTGCCGGTTTTTTTGTCGATATAGGTGTTTTTCAAACCGATTTGCCATTCTTAATAACGGTTGTTATTGTTGCCGTTGTGGGTAAAATTTTTGGAACAGCACTGTTTTATTTACCGTCAGGCCACGGTTGGCGCGAAGGAATTACCGTTGGCGCCGGAATGAACGGCCGTGGAGCAGTAGAGATTATTATTGCAGGAATTGCACTCGAAATGGGAATTATCGATAATGTTATTTTTTCCATATTGGTTTTTATGGCCATTTTTACTACGTTAACAGTCCCTGTGTTACTCAAATGGACTACAGTTTGGCTTCGTAACCGTGGAGAACTGGTGAATGTTGGGCAGCGAACCGGATTTTTAATCGTGGGAGTTAATCGATTGAGTCTGCTCGTTGCCAAACACATCAAAGAAAGCTCTTACGTAAAAATGATCGATACGAATATCGAATCTGTTAACTGGGCTCGTTCAAGCGGGTTTGACTGTTTGCATGGAAATGCACTAAAGGAGGATGTTCTTGCTAGTGCAACACCTGAACATATGGCTACGTTTATTGGCCTTACAGGCAACAGCGAAGTGAATGTGCTTGCTGCCCAAGTTGCCAGAGAGTCGTTTTATATACCAGAGGCTTTTGTTGCAATTTCAGATGGTAAAGATGGGGTAGGAATAGAGATGCTCGATACCGTTAAGGTAGTTAGCATGTTTGCCATGCGTGTGGAGTTAACTACTTGGTGCGCTAAAATATCAGATGGCTCTGTATCTGAAAAACGAGTTAAAGTATCTGAACAAATTGATACCCGAGAGTGGGTACGTCGGCGCCGGCAAACCAATCCTGACTTTTTACCGATAATTGTTGAGTGTGTCAATGGTACTAAAAAACCATTCCGATTTGAGGATACGCTTGAACCAGAAGATCATGTAATTTTGCTTGAAGGTTAATCAGGTGCATGCACCTGTGTTTTAATTGAGTGATGTGTTTTTATTCGATAATCATTTGGCAAATATTACAAATTGTGTAATAAATGTAACAGTTTATTCGCATCTTTTTGTCCTAATTTGTAGCAGGATAATTAAAAAACCATACGATTATGAAGATTATAAACTGGAAAGATTTAGAGATTGTTGAAACAGCCCATGGCGTAGACGTTCGTTCGCTCTATAACTACGATAATGCCCAAGTAATGCATATTACCTTGCATGCAGGAGAAACGCTGAAACCACATATTACGCCTGTAGATGTGTTTTTTTACATTCTTGAAGGAACAGTCGATGTTCGTGTAGGAGACGATACCGTTGCTGTAGAGCAAGATCATTTGGTCGAAAGCCCCAAAGGAATTGTACACTGCTTATCGAATAACTCCGATGCACAAGCTCGAATTATGGTTGTTAAATCGCCAAAACCAACAACAAAATCGCAGTTTTTGTAAACACCTGAAAATTAGTGCGCCCCTCTTCGGAGTTTTCATTGAAGAGGGGCTTTTTATTATGGATGTATTCGGTTAACTTGTTTTTTTGATTGATATAGTCATTTCTTGTCACGTAATTTCACCTATTAAATTCATGTAATTTCGATTTTAAATGTAAATTTGCTAAATTGGTAAGTGAATTTATGTTTTTAATTATGACTAAAACAAATTTTTTTACGGTTTTACTTCTTTTTTTGTCGGTTCTGCTTGCTAGCAAAGGATTATTCGCACAAATCAATGCCGATGGAATTCCGTTTATTCAGAACTATGCGCCGGATGCTTACGGTGCCGATGAAGCCAATTGGTCAGTTACACAAGATCATAGAGGAATAATGTATTTCGGAAATTTAGAGAGCATATTGGAATATGATGGCGCTAACTGGACAAAAATTCCGGTGCCCGGGCAAAAATATATCTATTCGCTTGCTACAGGTAAAGATGATATGGTGTATGTGGGTGGAGTAGACGATTTTGGACGTCTAATTTCAGATAGCGTCGGAAGTATGCAATATCAGTCTCTCACGAAAACACTTGACAGTGCTATACGCATTGGTCGCGTATTTAAAACATTTGCTTATCAGAATGAGATTTATTTCTGCGATTTTAGCCATGTTTTCCGTTACAATATTGATACAGAGATAATTCAAGTAATTAAACTTGACAAAGATAATTTTCTTACTTTTCTCGTAAACGGTAAACTCTACACAAGCAATTACCGCAAAGGATTGATGGTGGTTGAAGATGGTGAGGTGGATTCGTTACCAGGAGGTGAATTTTTCAAAGAGAAGGATGTTTTTTCTATTGAGAAATGGGGGAAGGACACCTTGCTTATCTCTGCGCGTGGTCACGATTTAACGCTTTATAATGTGAAGACCGGCGCAGCTGTTCCATTCAAATTTAATAATGTTGCGGAAGAAACAAATCGTCGTTTAAAAGACGCATGGATTTATGCCGGAACAAAAGTCGATGATAATCATTTTGCATACGGCACTTATTCAAACGGACTTTACATAATAAACAAAACGGGTGAAATAAAAGTACACCTTAACGAAGACAACGGATTACAGCATAACTTAGTTACGAACTTGTATTTTCCCGAAAATGAATCCGGAGTGCTATGGCTAACGCTGAATAATGGCATTTCATCTGTCAATATAAATTCCCCAATACGCCGTTTCTCAAAAGAATCAGGTTTAGAAGGAGCGCTAAATGGCATTGCCAAGTTTAAAGACGACTACTATTTTGCTTCCAATTTTGGAGTATATAAAATGGTTACCTCAAAAAATAATCCTGTTGTATTTGAACCCATAAGTGGGTTGGCAGGAGAAACCGTATACGGACTTTTACGGTATAATGCCCCCGACGGAACTGACCATTTGCTGATTGCTAGTGGAATAGACGCATATGTGGTGCGTAATTCGGTAGCTGATACCCTTGGTGTTAATACAGAAAGCACATATTTATTGCCGTCACAAATTCACCCTGAGCGGGTGTATGTTGCAACAAAACAGGGTATAAAAATTCTGGAGTATGCAAATGAGACTTTTGGGGTAACAAGTGGCTACAGGGGATTAAATCAGTTTGTAACACAGATAGTGGAAGATGAAAAAGGCGATTTGTGGTCTAAAACCCTCTCCGATATTCAACACATTAGTAGTGATGGAGAATTGCTGCAAATCCCTGATGCCATTAAAGATAGAAAAGGTGCGTTTTTGGGGTTTAATCAAAATGTGTTTTTTGCTGATGATGAAAGCGTTTTTAAATATAACCATAAAAAAAAGGATTTTGAGCATTATGTGCCCTTTGAGGAGTTGTTTTACAGTAAGGGAAAAGTGCTGCATAAACTCTTTCAGTTGAACGACTCAATGGCTCTTGCACACTACATGGTGCAAGATAAACGAGGAAGCGAAGTAATTAAGATTGTTGATGGAAAATGGAGTGTTGTATCTCCCGCATGGAAACTTTTACCCTCAATGTCGGTTAATGCCGGATATTGCGACTACCCATACTCATTTCTTGGCGGGCAGGATGGGTTATTTGTGAAAAATACCACTCGTAAAAAGAATTTCGAAAGTGCCTACGGAACCTACATCAGAAATATTACTATTGGCACCGACTCTGTTGTGTATGAAGGAGCTCCCGGATTTTTGAAAGAGTCTCTGTCTGATTCCGTTAATGTGTTTGCCGGAAGATCTTACATCGACTATAGTTTGAATAATATTACATTCAATTTTGCGGCACCGTTTTTCGAACGAGAAAGCGATCTGAGATATAACTCGATGCTCGAAGGGTTTGACAAAAACTGGTCTGGATGGCAAACGGAAGGCTCCAGAATTTATACCAACTTAAAGGAAGGTGTTTACCAATTTCATGTTAAGTCCATTAATGCATACGGTGTAGAAAGTATTGAAACTGTTTATGAGTTTGAGATTCTTCCGCCTTGGTATCGCACATGGTGGGCTTATCTAATTTATTTGGTTGTTGCTTTTTTTATTATTCGTATTTCGATAGGGCTTTACACACGGAAATTACAAGAAGATAAACGGCGACTCGAGCGAATCGTTAAAGAACGAACAGCCGAAATTGTTGAGAAAAACAAAAAAATCGAGCATCAGAATATAGCTATAACAGATTCTATTCGTTATGCAAAACGTATTCAAACAGCTGTTTTGCCTGATAAGCAAACCTCCGATATGTTTGAGTATTTCGTCTATTTTAAGCCCAAAGATATTGTAAGTGGCGATTTTTACTGGATTTATCATTTCGAGAAGTTTAAACGACTGATCGTTGTAGCTGCCGATTGCACAGGCCACGGAGTCCCCGGTGCATTTATGAGCATGCTGGGAACATCTTTCTTAAATGAAATTGTAGCAAAAGTAGATACCAGTCATTCTGAGGATATTTTGAACCTCTTACGCGAGAATGTTATACGTACACTAAGCCAAGGGAATAAGGAAGGTGATGACGAGGGGCAGAAAGATGGTATGGATATGGCGCTTGCTTCAATAAATCTGGAAACAAAACTCCTTGAATTTTCCGGAGCCAATAATCCGTTGATTTTGATAAGAGATAATGAGTTGGTTGATTATAAACCGGATAAAATGCCTATTGGAGCATACATTAAGCAAAACATACCATTTAGCCGGAAAGAAATTCAACTTCAAAAAGGCGATGTGTTTTATATGTTTTCCGATGGTTTTGTCGATCAGTTTGGCGGGCCCCAAGGCCGAAAATACATGAAGAAACGGTTCAAAGAATATCTCCTAGCCATACACAACGAACCTATGGATGTGCAGAAACAAAAACTAAACGAAGAAATGTTCCATTGGATGGATGGCGTGGAGCAGATTGATGACCAAATTGTTATTGGTATGCGATTAGTGAAATAGTTCGACGAATATCATTTTTTGTAAACATACGAGTGTCTGATTTATGATAACCGCATTGATATTAATAATTTCAAAGTGGTTTTGTGAGTAAATTCCTATTTCCTGTGAATTTGTGTAATTTGTGTAATTAAATACTAAACGTCGCTGCGCAATGCCTTGCGGCTGATGGTAAGAATTACTAATTTCTCATTCGCAAAAATACTTTGCTGTTTCTTAACACTGGGTTTACCATTGGCTAATGTTGACGGTGTATTTTTGATACAAACAAACACAAAAAAACAAACCAATGATGGACACACAAACATTAATCAACGATTTGCACACATTTGCACCAAGCGAATTGCAACAACTGGTTTTGGAATTATCAACAAAAAGCGAAACCGATAAACTATCGCGTAAGGAAAGAGAACTACTGCAAGAGTTGGAGGAAACATTAAACGAAAACGGTTTCGTATTCGATCTCATGCTCAATTGACACATTTACTGCACACCAAAATCCACAAGAAAAAAAAATCCATAGCACTCTGGCGCATGGAATTTGGTAAAACGAACTCTTTATCAATTAAAAACGACCAACAGTTATCATGTAAATTGGGTAAAAACATACATACCTCATGCTAAGAAGCCATAAGCACCGCCGAAAACAGGAAAAAATTCTATGAAACGCTGTTTTTATAGGGAAAGACTACAAAAGTACGAAAAACAAAGTTGATATCCTATATTGACATGCATCTAATCTTGTTCTACTTTTACCTGAATTTTGGGCGCACAAAAAGTGCAGCACATACATGAAGTGATATTTTAAGATTTTTATGCTTAATGCAAACAAACCCAGTTTTATGAAGAACAAGAGCCTGATTTCCATTACAGACTATTCGCGAGAAAACTACCTCAAATTAATTGAAATTGCAGAGGGATTTGAAAAAAATCCGAGGCAACAATTATTAGAAGGGTACGTTATCGCGTCCCTTTTTTTTGAGCCTTCTACGCGCACCCGACTAAGCTTCGAAAGTGCCATTAACCGCCTGGGTGGCAGAATAGTAGGCTTCACAGACGCCTCATCGTCCAGTGTAAAAAAGGGAGAATCGTTAAAAGACACTATCCTAACGGTTAGTAACTATTCAGATCTTATTGTAATGCGCCACCCACTGGAAGGAAGTGCCCGTTTTGCAAGCGATGTAGCGCCGGTGCCGGTGGTAAACGCCGGCGATGGAGCCAACCAGCACCCCACTCAATGCCTCCTCGACCTGTACAGCATTAAAAAAACGCAAGGAACGCTCGAAAACCTCAACATTGCACTAGTTGGAGATCTTAAGTACGGACGAACCGTGCATTCGCTCATGATGGCAATGTCGAATTTCAATGCTACCTTCAACTTCATTTCGCCAGACTCCCTCCGCATGCCCGACACCTATAAAAACTACCTCGACGAAAAAGGCATTAAGTATTACGAACACGATGTTTTGGAAGATGCTTTACCGCACGCAGACATTGTGTACATGACCCGCGTACAAAAAGAGCGTTTCTCCGACCCGATTGAATACGAAAAAGTGAAAAATGTGTACATCCTACGCAATGCAATGCTGGAAGGAACAAAAGAAAACTTACGCATACTGCATCCACTACCCCGTGTAAACGAAATTAACGAAGATGTAGACACCAATCCCAAAGCCTATTACTTTGAGCAAGCTCTAAATGGAGTTTACATGCGCCAAGCCATTATCTCATCTATTTTAGGATTGCGATAGCAAAGTCCGAAACCACAAAAAAAACACACAGCAATGAAAGATAAAACTCTAAGCGTAAGCGCTATAAATGAAGGAACTGTAATTGACCATATTCCGGCCGATAGCCTTTTCGATGTGCTGTCCATTCTGAAACTCGATGAACTGGAAAACCAAATTACTTTTGGAACAAACTTAAAGAGTGAACGATACGGCAAAAAAGCCATCATTAAACTGGAAGGGAAATTCTTCGAAGACGATGAAATTAACCGAATTGCCCTGGTAGCCCCCGAGGCAAAACTCAATATTATTCGCGATTATGAAGTGGCAGAAAAAAAGATCGTAGGTTTACCCGACGAAATACATGGAATAGCCAAATGTATGAACCCTAAATGTGTAACGAATCACCAGAATATCCCGACACATTTTCGGGTAAAAGACAAAAAACTGGTAACATTAAAATGCCATTATTGCGAAAAAATTACCGATAAAAAACACTTGGAAATACTTTAGCAATAAAGAAACAAATGATGGCTGTCTGAGTTATGTTCGGGCAGCTATTGTTTTTTTCACCATACATCGATCATCAATAAAAAAGGTTACAATTACCTTTGTAAAACTAAACACAACAAGGCATGAAGAAACTGACAAATCCCTATGCAAAACTTGAAGGATACAATTGCTTCGGTTGCGCACCTAAAAACAATGACGGGCTACAACTTGACTTCTACGAAGATGGTGACGAAATTATAACCCAATGGCAGCCTGAAAACCAATTTGAAGGATTCCACAACGTGCTACACGGTGGCATTCAAGCTACACTAATGGATGAAATAGCCAATTGGGTGGTTGTGGTAAAAACAGCTACCTCCGGCATGACCATTGAGCTGAATACCAAATTCTTAAAGGTGGTGAAAATTGAAAAAGAACAGCCCATAACAGTTCGCGCCCGATTAGTCGAAAAAGATACGAAAAAAGCCATTATTCATGCCCAAATTTTTAATTTTGCAGGTGAATTATGCTCAGAAAGCAATGTGGTCTACTATTTGTTTCCCCCGGCAGTAGCAGCCCGGAAACTATATTACCCGGGGCGCGATGCTTTCTACGAAGAGTAAATTAAACAGTGCAAACATAAACATAATATAAAAATGAAGGAAGTAAAATTAGCCGACAACATACACTATTTAGGTGTCAACGACCGTCGGACGCACCTATTCGAAAATGCATGGCCGCTACCATATGGAGTAGCCTACAACTCGTATTTAATTAACGATGAAAAAGTTGCACTTATCGATACCGTTGAATACGGACACATGCAAGACTTTTTAGAAAGAATAGACGAAATACTCAACGGAAAAACCATCGACTACCTGATTATTAATCACATGGAGCCCGACCATAGTGGAGCTATTAAGCAAATTGTAAATCAATACCCTGATATTCAAATTGTGGGAAACAAAAAAACCTTTCCCATGCTCGAAGGTTTCTTCGGAATTGAGCAAAACCACTACGAGGTGGCAGAGGGCGACACCATTGACCTGGGGACGCGCAAACTCAATTTTCACATGATGCCCATGGTACACTGGCCCGAAACCATGGTTACTTATGAGAGCACAACCAAAACACTTTTCTCTGCCGATGCCTTTGGCAGCTTTGGAACACTCGACGGCGGCATATTTGACGATGAAATAAACTTAACCTTTTTCGAAGATGAGCTACGCCGCTACTACAGCAACATTGTTGGAAAATATGGAAATCAGGTACAGAAAGCGCTTGCAAAATTAAGCGGTTTAGAAATTAAACAAATTGCTGCCACTCACGGCCCAATCTGGCGTTGCCACATCGACTATATTCTTGACAAATACCAAAAATGGTCGTCGTATGAACCGGAAGAAGAAGGTGCTGTTATTGTATTTGGATCGATGTACGGCAATACAGAAAAAATGGCCGACCGCATAGCACGCACATTAAGCGAGAATGGCATTAAAAACATACGCGTTTACGATGCATCAAAAACGCATGCATCGTACATAATTAGCGACATTTGGAAATACAGCGGCCTCATAATCGGCAGTGCGGCCTACAACGGCGGTATATTCCCGGCGGTAGGTTCGCTAATCGAGAAACTAAAGAATATGTATATCAAAAACCGTACGCTGGGAATTTTTGGCAGCTCATCGTGGGGTGGCGGCGGATACCGCTCATTAGAAAAATGGGCAGAAGAACTTAAACTCGAACCCCTTGGCCCCAAAGCAGAGGCACGCTGCGCTCCAAATGCTAGCGACATGGAGCTATGCGACCAAATTGCAACCGAAGTAGCCCAAGCCATTAAAAAACCAAATACGAAATGATTAGCGACATAAACTACGAAGCCACACACTCGCACCCGGGAATGTCGCTAAGCAGCGCCGAAGGAAAAATTGAACTTTACGGACGTTCGATTCCCGAAAACGCTATTGCGGTGTATAAGCCCATAATGAATTGGTTAGAAAGCTATGTGGTTGAACCCAAGCAAAAAACAACACTGAATTTTAAAATCGAATTTTTCAATACCAGCTCCTCAAAGTTTATTTTGCAAATACTAAAGAAACTTGAAGAGTTACACAAGCAAGGATTCGAAGTCGAAATTAATTGGTATTACAACGATGAGGATATTAAAGACCTTGCCGAAGACTACGAAGATCTGGTGAAAATGAAATTCAACTTTAATGAAGCGGTGTTGAAATAAACAAATACATTTCGCAAACGAAAAAAAAGCTGACTGTTTAGGTCAGCTTTTTTATTTTTCAATCCAATTATGGGTTCGGTCTAAAAAGGTTTTCAAATTACTAAACGCTGAAAATCAGCTTTGCCCAGAGCTCTAATAGTTAACTAGTATTCAGCTACTTACTTCCGCCAGCTGGCGGTAAGGGCAAAAAAGTAATTGAAAACCATATAGTACCCTTTTTAGACCGGACTCAATTATTAATTTTTCACAAATTTTCCGCGCATTAAACCATGCTGAGTATGCACTTGGTAAAAGTACACGCCTGAAAGTAATTGATCTATCGTTATTGAAAAGTGGCTTTCGCCCGATACAGAGTACGTTTCTACTAATTGCCCAGCTGTATTGTATACGTTGATATTTCCGGAAGTCAAATTATTAGCGTCAAGCGCAAAATGAACGGTTCCATTTGCCGGTTGTGGATACACTTTTATAGTAGATGCAGGCTCTTTCGTATCGACATTGCCTACAAATGGACCTGTATAAAAATCTGCAATTGCTTTCATGCAAAAATTTCCTGTATTTACCCAAAGTGGCTCTCCCTCATCATAAAAATCGACCCATTGGTTATCGGCATTGCGATAAAAACTTTGCC
>JAWOEM010000090.1:0-8162 GCA_046482785.1 Salinivirgaceae bacterium | reverse complement strand
CAACACCAGCTAACAGTGAACCCAGCATAACCGAGTCTGCTCCGGAACAAATTGCTTTGGAAATGTCACCGGAAAAACGGACACCTCCATCACAGATTAATGGAATGTTTTCTTTTGTACATATTTTCGCACATTCCATTACTGCAGTTACTTGTGGTACTCCCACTCCTGCAACCACCCGGGTGGTACATATGGAACCCGGACCAATGCCTACCTTAACTGCATCTACTCCTGCCTCTATCAATGCTGTAGTCCCTTCTGAGGTGGCGACATTACCACCAATTAAGTCAATTTCAGGATATTGTAGGGGCGCGAGTGGGTAGAGGAAAATATACAACCATTGCTTGAACAATCTGAGTTGTCTGTTGTAGATCAATTAGCAACATTTGTTGAACATATTGGCCAACAGGTTGGTAAGGCCATCGAAAATGGCGTTTCAGGGCAATTGCTTATTACCGGAGGAGGTGCTTTTAATACATTTTTAGTGGAACGAATACAACATTACACGCAGCATCGGGTTGTAATACCTGAGCAAGATGTCGTTGAATATAAAGAAGCACTTATTTTTGCTTTGTTGGCGTACCTGAAATCAGTTGGAAAAATTAATATTTTGGCTTCGGTAACCGGATCGAACTGCGATCATATTGCCGGAGTTGAATTTAAACATTCATAAATTATGGAAAATTTTGTAGCATATAATCCTGTAAAACTTCATTTTGGACGTGGAGTAACCGATAAATTAGGGCAGACAGCTGCTCAGTATGGAAAAAAAGCATTGTTCGTATACGGAAAAGGCTCCACCGTAAAACATGGCTATTACGAAAACGTAAAGACGCAGTTAGAGAAAGCCGGAATTGAAACTGCCGAGTACAAAGGTATAAAGTCGAACCCTGTGTATGAAGATGTGGAAGCTGCAATTGCTCTGGCGCGGAAAGAGAAAGTTGAAATGGTTATTGCGCTTGGAGGCGGAAGTGTAATTGATTCTGCAAAAATTATTTCGATGTGTGTGCAGGAAGATCTGGACTCGTGGCAGGTAATGACAAGAAAACAATTGCCCAAAAAAGCGTTGCCGCTTATTACCGTATTAACCCTTGCCGCTACCGGCACAGAAATGAATGCAGCTGCGGTGCTGCAAAATCATAAAACCGGACAAAAAATAGGGTATGTAAACCCACTGGCTTACCCGAAACATTCATTTACCGATCCGGAGTTTACGTATTCTGTTCCGAAAAACTATACTGCCTATGGAGTGGTCGATATGATTGCACATGCGCTAGAGGCATATTTTGGTGAAGGTACATCGCGGTTAACCGATAAGTTTATCGTTTCGATGATTCAGGAAGCCATGCATTTTGGGCCGTTGGTGCTTAAAGAACCTGAAAATTACGATTACAGGGCAAATCTTATGTGGGTTGGCACTACAGCATTAAATGGAATGACGAATTGGGGCAAACGAACAGGAGACTGGGGCGTTCATACGCTTGGTCATGAGCTCTCGTTGCAGTTCGATATTGCACACGGGGCGTCGCTTTCTATTGCCTATCCGGCATGGATGAAACTTCAGATCGAAAAAGCCGGAAATCGCATTGCATCGTTAGGTCAAGCGCTTTGGGGCGAAGGCGACTTGCGAGCAACCATTCGTAACTTCGAAAACTTTTTCGAAAGTATGGAGTCGCCAATACGGTTGCAGCAAGCTGGAATTGATGTTGATAAACGTGCAAATATTGTCGACGGATTAAATGCCAATCAGGCTAGCGGAGCAGTATATCCGTTAAACGATCAAGAACGGGAAAAAGCTGTTGGATTTATGTACGAAGGCGCATTATAGCAAACCAAAATCCGTAAGAAAAATAAAATCATTGCAGAATTTAGGAGCAAAGGAAAGAATACAAAAAAGGGGATAACGCTAAAGTTATCCCCTTTTTATTTGGATTATAGTTGTTGGCTATAGTTCTAACCACTCAATAATATTATTTGCTGTTACAGGTGCTGTTTTGTGGTAAAATTCACCTGTTTCGCGCGAAAACTCGTAATCGTTTGCCCATTCAGCGGCATTTTCCACTACAGCTTTCACACTATTTATTACGTAATGTAACTCTTCATCTGTCATGGTTGGATGAATCGAAACCCTTACCCAACCCGGTTTTTGAGAAAGATCGCCGCCATTTATCTGATCGGTAATTTTGTGCGAAGTATCAATATCTACATTTAACAAAAAGTGGCCATATGTTCCCGCGCAAGAACAACCGCCTCTCACCTGAACGCCAAATCGGTCATTAAGCAATTTTACAATCAGGTTGTGATGCATATTTTCCACGTAGAATGAAATAACACCCAAGCGGTCGCGGTCATTTCCGGCTAAAATGTGTAGTTTGGGTATTTTCGGAAACTCATCGAAGGCAATGGCTAACAACTCTTTTTCGCGTGCATGAATTTTTTCACACGTCATTTGCTCTTTCAGCTTAATGCAATATGCCGCTTTTATAGCCTGCAAAAAGGGCGGCGTACCGCCATCTTCTCTTGCTTCGATATCTTCCACATAATGGAATTCATTCCACCGATTTGTCCAAAGCACCGTTCCGCCACCCGGTTGGTCGGGTGTTTTATTTTTACACAAATCTTTATTAAATACAATAACGCCACTTGCCCCGGGGCCACCTAAAAATTTGTGGGGCGAAAATAGTACGGCATCTAACCGTTCTTCGGGATTTTCGGGATGCATGTTTATTGGATCGTAGGGTGCTGATGCCGCAAAGTCGATAAATGCCAGCCCATCGTGTTTGTGCATAATGGCTGCCAGCTTGTGGTAGGGCGGACGTACACCTGTAACGTTTGAGCCGGCTGAGAAAGCGCCAATTTTGAGTTTGCGGTTTGCATACTTCGGCAGCATTTTTTCCAGTTCGTTTGGATTTACCAGCAGGTTTTCGTCGGGCTCAATGAGCACAACATCCGCAATGGTTTCTAACCACGAGGTATGATTGCTGTGGTGTTCCATGTGTGTAAGGAAAACTACCGGTCTGTTTTCGCCCAGCTCGTTCAGGCAGTTGTTCACTTTTTTGGCCGATAATTCGCAAAAATTATGTAGTTGCTCCGGTACTTTTAATCCCAGCAAACGCTGAAGCTTATTTACAACACCGGTCATTCCCGAACCACTTGTAATTATCACATCGTTCTCATCGGCATTCACGTGTTTCTTAATAATTTTATGCGCATAGCGATAGGCATGCGTCATGGTGACTCCGGTTTCGCTCGATTCTGAATGGGTATTGCCCACCATGGGGCCGAATAAATTGATTAATTTATCCTCTATTGGCCGGTATAAACGACCGCTGGCAATCCAATCGGCATATACAACTTTTTGTTTGCCGTAAGGCGATGTAAATTCGGCATCGATGCCTATTATTTGTTCTCTAAATGGTTTAAAATATGACTCTAGCGTGTTCATAGTTGCTTTGAATTTTTCAGTGATTATGGCAAGAGTACCGAACGCAAAGATATACTTTTCGTTAGAATATGGTTTTAATAAATGGTTTTAGGCACTTAACACCATCAGTTTAGTATTTACCCTTTCGGAAAAATGGTTTTTTCTACCAATTCGCATATAATGTGACCCACCAAAATATGACTTTCCTGAATGCGCGGCGTGTCTTTCGAGGGCATGTTCAGCAGGAAGTCGGCCAGGGGTTTCATTTTACCACCGCTTTCGCCTGTAAAGGCAATGGTAATCATTCCCCTGCTTTTCGCTTCCTCCATTGCTTTTAAAATGTTTGGCGAGTTCCCAGAAGTGGACAGCCCAATAAAAATATCGCCTTTTCGACCGGCAGCAGCCACGTAGCGAGCATAAACTTCGTCGTATCCATAATCGTTGGCCACAGCCGTAATGTAGGATGTGTTTACATGGAGTGCTTCGGCAAAAAGCGGCGGACGATCGTAGTAAAAGCGCCCGGTAAATTCGGCTGCAATGTGTTGTGCATCGGCGGCACTGCCACCATTGCCGCACAGCAATACTTTACCATCGTCCCCGTAACAGTCAACTACAGCATTAGCAGCCTCTTGTATGCGCCCAATGAGTGCTACGTCGTTTAAAATCAGCTGTTTGGTTTTTATAGATGCTTCTATGGTGTTTTGTATGGACATTGTAGTAATTTTTTCGTGATGATTTTTAATTGAGGTTGTAAAAATCGGAAAATCCTGATAAATTCCATTCCTTTTCTACCAATATTTCTCCTCATGGGTTAAGGTTGTTTTACCTTGTATGCACAAAATATGTGGATAGCTACATATTTTAGAATGCTTTTAAATTAGGTCTGAGTGTTTCTTAGCATTGGCAAAATATCGAAATACACCGTAATTCTATGTATTTTTGTTGGAGATGTATTGAATAATCACCAAAAGTTTTACTTATGAGTAGTTTCATGAAATCGTCGATAGGCCGAAAAGTGCTGGTAAGCCTGTCGGGGCTCTTTTTAATGGTATTTTTATTGGTTCACCTGGCCGTAAATCTCACACTAATTTTCGATGATACAGGTGATCTGTTTAATCAAGCCGCCCATTTTATGGCCACAAACCCCGCCATTAAAATTATGGAGCCGGTGTTAGCCTTAGGCTTTATTATTCACATTTTGTACACCATTATTGTAACGGTAAGCAATTACATGGCTCGCCCGGCACGTTACGATAAGCGGAATTCGAAAGAAACCGGAGGTTGGCCTTCGCGCAACATGTTTTTCCTTGGGTCTACCATTCTCGTGTTTTTGGTTATTCACGTATGGAATTTTTTCTGGAAAATGCGTATAAGCGGCGACCCCTTACTCGACCACATTATGGTTGATGGCGAGCAAATGGAAAATTCGTACAATTTAGTAGCCACGCTTTTCAAAACCAGCTACATTTACAGTAGTGTCTACATTCTTGGTGCTATTGCTCTGGGGTTACACCTTTCGCATGGTTTCTGGTCAGCATTTCACACCATTGGTCTGAACAACGATGTATGGATGCCTCGCCTGAGGAACGTTGCTGTGGTTTTTGCAGCCATTATTGCCGGTGGGTTTATTGCCATTCCCGTGTATTTTATGATCTTTTTCTAAAAACCGCTATTTTATGACAAAAATAAAAACTCAGATCCCCGAAGGCCCATTGGCCGATAAGTGGACAAACCATAAAGCCGACCTAAAAGTAGTAAGTCCGGCCAATAAGCGCAAACTCGACGTTATTGTAGTAGGAACAGGCCTTGCCGGAGCATCGGCAGCCTCGAGCTTTGCAGAAATGGGCTACAACGTACTTAACTTCTGTTATCAGGATAGCCCGCGGCGTGCGCACTCCATTGCAGCGCAGGGAGGTATCAATGCCGCTAAAAACTATCAGAACGATAATGACAGTGTTTATCGCCTTTTTTACGATACCATCAAAGGAGGCGATTACCGAGCTCGCGAAGCCAATGTATATCGATTGGCCGAAGTAAGTGGAAGTATTATTGACCAAAGTGTGGCGCAGGGCGTACCTTTTGCCCGCGAATACGGAGGATTACTAGCAAACAGATCGTTCGGGGGTGTTTTGGTATCCAGAACCTTTTATGCCAGAGGCCAAACCGGTCAGCAACTGCTGCTGGGTGCCTATGGTTCATTGAACAGGCAAGTTGCCAGTGGACAAGTAAAAATGTATTACCGTCACGAAATGCTCGATTTGGTGATGATTGATGGAAAAGCACGCGGAATAATTGCACGCGATTTAGCCACCGGCGAAGTAAAACGCTTTGGCGCACACGCGGTGGTGTTGGCCACAGGTGGTTACGGAAACGTATTTTTCTTGTCGACCAATGCTATGGGAAGTAACGGAAGTGCCGTATGGCAAGCCTATAAAAAAGGCGCCTACATGTCCAATCCCGCTTTTGTACAAATTCACCCAACATGCATTCCGGTGCATGGCGATCAGCAAAGTAAGCTTACGCTGATGTCGGAGTCGCTCCGTAACGATGGCCGCGTTTGGGTTCCAAAAGATAAAGAAACAGTAGAGAAGCTTCGGAAAGGAACCGTTAAGGCATCACAAGTTCCTGAAGAAGACCGCGATTACTATCTGGAGCGTCGTTATCCGTCGTACGGAAATCTTGTGCCGCGCGATGTGGCATCAAGAGCTGCAAAAGAACGATGCGATGAAGGTTTTGGCGTAAATGAAACAGGAAAAGCCGTTTTTCTCGACTTCAAAGATGCAATTAACCGCTTAGGTCGCGATGTGGTTGAAGCCCGCTACGGAAACCTTTTCCAGATGTATGAAAAAATTACCGATGTAAACCCGTACGAAGAGCCTATGATGATTTATCCGGCAATTCACTACACAATGGGTGGACTTTGGGTCGATTATAATTTAATGACCAACATTCCCGGTTTGTATGCCATTGGTGAAGCAAACTTTAGCGACCATGGAGCTAACCGCCTTGGTGCATCTGCACTTATGCAAGGATTGGCCGATGGCTATTTTGTAATTCCATACACTATTGGCGATTATTTGGCCGATGAAATTCAGGTTCCACGCATCGATACAAATCACAAAGCATTCGAAGAGGCAGAAGCAGGAGTTAAATCTAAACTCGAAAAACTCAAAAATACGAACGGAAAAACACCTGTTGATCATTTCCACAAAGAGCTGGGAAGAATAATGTGGGATAAAGTAGGAATGAGCCGAAACGAGAAAGAACTTAAAGAAGCCGTGGAGGAGATCAAAAAACTTGAAAAAGAGTTTTGGGCCGATGTACGTATACCTGGCGATTTGAACGAGATGAATCAGGAAATAGAAAAAGCCTTGCGTTTGGCAGATTTCTTTGAAATGGGAGAATTAATGGCTCGCGATGCCCTTGAGCGGAACGAATCATGCGGCGGACACTTTAGAGAAGAGTCTAAAACCGATGAAGGTGAGGCTTTGCGCGATGATAAGAATGGCGCTTACGTAAGTGCCTGGGAATACAAAGGAGCAGATGCCGCACCCGAAATGCACGTAGAAGAGCTTAAGTTTGAGTTTGTAACTCCAACTCAGCGCAGTTACAAGTAATGGTTGGTAAATTTTAAAGAAGCGCGTTATGGCAGATAAAATATTAAAAGAATTAAAAGTAAAGGTTTGGCGACAAAAAGGTCCAAAAACCAAAGGTAAGTTCGAAACCTATGTCGTCAACAATATTTCTACCGGCACCTCTTTTCTCGAAATGATAGATATTTTGAACGATAATCTTATTCGGGAAGGAAAAGAACCCATTGCATTTGATCACGATTGCCGCGAAGGAATTTGCGGAGTATGTAGCTTGTATATCAATGGGCGCCCCCACGGCCCCGACGATGATGTAACCACATGCCAGTTGCACATGCGAAAATTTAAAGATGGCGAAACCATTACGGTAGAGCCCTACCGATCAAAGGCATTCCCGATTATTAAGGACTTAATTGTGGAACGAAACGCCTTTGATCGTATTTTACAGGCCGGTGGTTATATTTCTGTAAATACCGGCGGAGTGCCCGATGGCAATGCTATTCCGGTTTCGTACGACGATGAGCATATAATTCAGCTTGTCGAACAATGAATAAGACGTGTTCAGGATGGGCGAAATCGGTTCGTTGGGATTGAATTGTGAAACATAATGTCCGCCAGATGCCGTTATGCGCCGGAAATTACGGTAATTGAAAATGTGGCTGTATTTCAACTGTCCATAGAACTGCTCAGATGCGGTGCCGTAGCGAAGATTGGCCGCAAAACCGTAATTGCTGTGGCGCCGGATTTTCCTCAAGTAGCGTGCTGCATCAATCACCAACCCTTCCACCACATTGTACTGCACAAATGATATCAGCGCATTGATGCCATAGCGCAAGCTGTCGTAGCGCCGGTAAATCTCGTATCCTGTCAACAACAGTTTGGTGACGGTGGGTTTATTGAACCGGCTGTCGATCGAATCGAGATAAGGTTTGGACTTGCGCACCTGCTCCAAACTGTCGCCTTTGTAGTAATTCTTCACCTCCTCTTCGGTGAGCACCACCTGCCTCGCCTGGTTCCAATACAGCGAATCCATCTCATTGGCCCCTTCATCCACGCGGAAAGTTTCGTTTCCAAAAAATCCGCGCTCAAAGGTTTTGTCAATTTTATACTGTGAAAATTCAGCTACCGCATCGTGCGACGCCCGAAAT
>JAWOEM010000077.1:0-5615 GCA_046482785.1 Salinivirgaceae bacterium | reverse complement strand
GTTTTCACCTTGCATGGAATGGGATATCGCAGCCGGGTTTGGAATTGTTAATCAGCTCGACTTCCAATTTATAAGTACAGAAAACGGTAAAAAACTAAACTTCAACAAAAAAAACCTGTTGGTAAATGGGTTTGTAGCACTTAGAGACAAAAAATACTTATAGGTTTTCGATCCACACCACCAAAACAGTTCGCCCACAAGGACGAACTGTTTTTTTTTTGATACACTGCTTCGCATTTCGAACTTCGAAAAAAAAAATACCATCCGAAAAATCGATCCCAGTTGTCTTCAAATAATTTTACTTTATCTTTACCCAACTTAAACTACAGTGAAATTCAAAACCGTACACATTGGATTTTATATCGCAAATATGGACACAACTGTACCTGGGCTTTTATGGAATTTACAGTCTGCTAATTGGGTTCATCATAATACTTGTAATAACAGACGATAAAAACCCCGCCAAAACACTGGCCTGGGTGATGGTGCTTGTATTTCTTCCGGTTGCAGGCGTTATATTCTACCTGTTTTTTGGTCAGAACTACCGGAAACAAAAGATTTTTTCGCGAAAAGGATTAGAAGACTTCAGACAAATTGAACAATTGAGCTTTGAGCAACTCAAGTATCTGGAACAACCGGAAATGGTTAAATACAGAGCAGCATTTAAAAAGCTGCACATCATAAAACTACTCCTCAACAGCAGCAAATCAATTGTTTCTCGACATAATGAAATAAAAATTATTAGTAGTGGTCGCGAAAAGTTTAACACGCTGGTGCACGAATTACAAAAGGCAAAGCACCACATACACATGGAGTATTACATTTTTGAAAGCGACGAAATTGGAAATAAAATAATTGATATTCTCATAGACAAAGCCCTCCAAAATGTTGAAGTACGCTTAATAATAGATCATGTAGGAAGCTGGCATTTTCAGAAAAAACGCATGAAAGAGCTAAAAGCAGCGGGCGTCGATCTGCAAATTTTTATGCCGGTTACCTTCCCCTACTTTACGAGCAAAATTAATTTCAGAAACCACCGCAAAATTGTAGTTATCGATGGAAAAACCGGCTTTGTGGGTGGAATGAACATTGCCGACAAATACATTCACGGCACCAAAAAGCTAGGCAAATGGCGCGATATGCACCTCCAAATTACCGGCGAAGCTGTGCACTCGTTGCAGACCGTTTTTATGACCGATTGGTATTTCCTAACTCACCAATTACCGACCGACAATATTTATTTTCCGCCATCGGAAACAAAGCAGCATGCCATTACACAAGTTGTAGCAAGCGGCCCCGACAGCAGCTGGGCAGGAATTATGCAAACATACTTCTCCGCAATTGCCACTGCACGCAAAAGTCTGTACATTATAACCCCTTACCTACTCCCAAATTCGGCAATTTTAACGGCTCTAAAAACCGCATCGCTATCGGGTGTAGATGTTAAAATAATTATTCCCAGAAAAAGCGATTCCCGAGTGGTTTACTACGCCAGTCTTTCATACATTAACGAACTTATGGATGCCGGCGTTAAAGTATATTTTTACAACAATGGATTTATTCACAGCAAAGTAATGATTGTTGACGGACTACTATCATCAGTAGGCACAGCTAACCTCGATTACCGCAGCTTCTCGCTTAACTTTGAGGTAAATGCCCTTATTTATGATAAAAACACGGCTGCTGATATTACCAAAATATTCGAATACGATTTAACCGACAGTACACTCATAACTGCATCGGGCTGGAAAAAACGCAAGTGGCATAAAAAATTGCGGAGCAGTATTTCTCGCCTATTCAGCCCACTATTGTAAATATTGACGCAACCCATTTTTCAAAAAAAATACCTAAAACCAACTCCCGGATCCGATTCTATTCCTAATATTGTAAGACCGATTACGGAATTTAGGTACATTTGCAAAAAAAGAGATTATGACTTTTCAACATCCGGCACTACTATACGGCCTCGCACTTGCGGCATTACCCATTATCATTCACCTGATTAATTTGCGAAAGCATCGCAAAATGTACTTCAGCTCGCTGTTTTTTCTGAAAAATACCGATCAGCAAACAAAAAAAACACGGAAACTATATCAATATTTAGTTTTGCTGATGCGGATGCTTGCCATAGCGTCTATTGTAATTGCATTTGCCGGCCCCATGAAAGATACCGGGAACCTTATAAATGGCAAAAGCCTCCACATTGTAATTGACAATACACTGAGTATGGAGGGCGAAAACAGCAATGGTAATTTGTTTGAACAGGCGCGCACCAAGGCCATTGAGATTGTAAACAGCCTTAGCGACAATTCTACCGTTAATTTACACACCCTCGCCGGAAGCACCGTAGGTAAAAACCTTACGAAAGAAAAATCGCGTCAAATAATTAGTGAACTGAAACCGGAACATGGTCTCTCGAAACTCAACAGAATTTTCGCAAAAAATAAGGCGCAATTAGCCAACAGCCATTATTACATACTATCTGATTTTCAGCAAAATACAATTGAAGCCGACACTATTCTTCAGGATTCGAACCTATCGGTAAGCCTTATTCCGCTGGAGAACAAGGCCAACAACATAAGTGTCGATTCCATTTGGTTTTCATCGCCCGTGCAATGGCTCAACAGCCCCATTACAGCCAATATCGAAATTCAAAACCACGGGGACGATCATATTCAAGATTTGGCTGTTACCACCAAAGTCAACGGGCAATTAAACACGGCAGGTACCATCGATATCAAGCCAAAATCTACGTCAGTATTCCAATCGTCCCTCGATTTGAACCAAACCGGAACGCTGCGCATAGTTGTGGAAATAGACGATATGCCCATAACGTTTGACAATACATACCGCACCGGGCTTTACATCTACTCTGAAATGAACATACTTGAAGTTGGCGAAGCCCCATCGAAATACATCAGCACGCTATTTAACGATACCGCATTCATTAATCACGCATTTGCAAAAGCGAATAATGTAACCCCAACAGCCCTGAGCCGCGCCGACGCCATAATTATTCATGAACCGACGGAACTCAGTGGTGGAATTATTTCATCGGTACAAGAACAAATGGCGCAAGGGTGCAATATTATTGTTATTCCAAACGGCGAAGAAAACATCAACGATCTCAACAGAACGTTAGACCAACTGGGAATGCCCACCTTCACAGAAAAAACAACAGACACAACGAAAATTTCACAAGCCGATATCAACCATCACCTATTGGCTAATGCTTTGGATGCCTACTCCGAAGACATGAACCTGCCCACAATTAATCTTTCGCTTAAAACAGAAAACACAAATACATGGAACACTGTGTTGTTCAACGATATGAACCAGCCCATGTTGCTCCATAAAAGTACATTTAATGGCAATAGTTACCTATTTTGCTTTGATGCATTGG
This sequence comes from Salinivirgaceae bacterium, assembly GCA_046482785.1. GTDB lineage: Bacteria > Bacteroidota > Bacteroidia > Bacteroidales > Salinivirgaceae > Salinivirga. The sequence goes on along the minus strand of JAWOEM010000077.1, from coordinate 2,212 downwards.
ATCAAAATTTTGCATTAAACCCCATTTTCATCCCAATAATGTATAATGCAGTTACTATCCGATCGAAAAGTATAATTCCGCAAATTACCTGTGCGCAAGCAACTTCTATCGATGTGGTATATAACCAAACACAAGAAGAAAAACCACCAACAATTTCGGGAAAAGATGCTCAATTTATTCCCTACGGCTACCATCAGCAAAACCGATACATTATTGCCATTCGTGAGCACCAATTACCCGGCAAAGGTTTTTACGATCTGAAAAACGACACCAGCCTCATAGCCACCATTGCAGCCAACCATAACACAAACGAATCGGTACTTACCTATTACAGCGCCACAGAGTTACAGGAAAGGTACTTTAACCGCGGTACCACCCGACTTTTCGATGCTTCGGAAGATGCCGCCTCGATTTTAAACCCGGTAAAACATTTCTGGAAGCACTTTATTGCGCTTACCCTCTTATGGTTATTAATAGAAATGTTTCTCTTACGAAAAATTCGATTTGCATCGGCGAAAGCTCAAAAATCTACTGCAAAAAGCCAGTAAAAACACCCGTTTTTGATCTGCGCCAAGCGTTTACTACACAAGGGCTAAGAGAAAATCTAAAAATGGTTATAAAACATAGACGAAAAGTTGATAAAACAGATGGTTTGCAATAAAACATTTCTATTTTTGTTGCTAAATATTAGTAGTAATTTCCAAAAAGTTAATAACATGGCAAAAATGACAACACAAGAGTACATCGATCGCGAGAGCAAGTATGGTGCACACAACTATCACCCGCTTCCCGTAGTACTCGAGAGAGGTGAAGGTATTTATGTTTGGGATACAGACGGAAAAAAATATTTCGATTTTTTATCGTCGTATTCAGCCGTAAACCAAGGACATTGTCACCCAAAAATCATCAACACACTAAAAGAGCAGGCCGAAAAGCTTACCCTTACATCAAGAGCATTCTATAATAACGTTTTAGGCGAGTTTGAAGAGTATGTAACCAAACTGTTTGGCTACGACAAAGTATTGCCAATGAACACCGGTGCAGAAGCCGATGAAACAGCACTGAAACTTTGCCGCAAATGGGCTTACGAGAAAAAAGGAGTTCCTGAAAACGAAGCAAAAATAATTGTTTGTGCAGAGAACTTCCACGGTCGTACTATTTCGATTATCTCAATGTCGAGCGACCCCGATGCACGCAAAAACTTTGGTCCATACACTCCCGGTTTTGTAACTATTCCTTACAACAACCTCGAAGCACTGGCCAAAGAGCTTGAAGATCCAAACGTAGCAGGATTTTTAGTTGAGCCAATTCAAGGCGAAGCCGGAGTAAATGTTCCTTCTGAAGGCTTCCTGAAAAAAGCTTCTGAAATGTGTAAAGCAAACAACGTACTTTTCATTGCCGACGAAGTACAAACAGGTATTGCTCGCACAGGAAAAATGCTTGCCTGCGACCATGAAGATGTTCATCCCGATATTTTGATTCTTGGAAAAGCCATCTCAGGTGGTGTATATCCGGTATCGGCAGTATTGGCCAACGACGATATTATGCTCGTAATTAAACCCGGCGAACATGGTTCTACATTCGGTGGAAACCCCGTTGGTGCAAAAGTAGCTATGGCTGCACTTGAAATAGTTAAGGACGAAAAACTAGCCGAGAATGCAGAAAGACTAGGTAAAATTTTCCGCGACGAATTTGAGAACATTGGCTCTGAAATGATTGCAAAAGTGCGTGGTAAAGGACTACTCAACGCTGTTATCATTAAGCCTAAAAACGGTAAAACGGCGTGGGATGTATGTGTAGCCATGAAAGAGCACGGCGTACTGGCCAAACCTACTCACGGCGACATTATTCGTTTCGCTCCTCCATTGGTAATTAACGAAGAACAATTGCGCGAAGCAATGGAACAAATTAAAAAAGCATTCAAAGAATTCGAATAAAACAATTTGAATCTTTCATCCTAAATTCCACACGGATTTAATTTTTCAAGGTCAAAATCCGTGCGGAATTTAGGTTAACCCCGATTTAGAAAATCACTCATTTGGGTGAAGAATGAAACCGAATGAGATGATTTACTTAATCGAATTCGCAAGGAATACAAAGATATATTGTATAATTCTTTGCGGATTTTGGGTAAAACCCATTTTTTTTATGCTGATAGATCTTCATACACATAAATCATCGGAATATAAAAGTATAAAAAGTTTGCATTTTC
>JAWOEM010000289.1:0-3703 GCA_046482785.1 Salinivirgaceae bacterium | reverse complement strand
CCGGACGAGTCCTGGTGGGTTGTGCAGGAGGCGCTGAAAGCCTTGGCACATGCCAGTGCCGACCAGCTTGCTCCACACATGCGCTGCTTACTCCAGCGCTTATTAGCTATACCGGCGCCGGTAAGGTTAACCACTGCATACTCATCAGACAGCATGCGTTGGATAACCGGATTGCCTGCATCGGTATAGCTAATAATTTTATAAGGAGTATTATATCGACCGGGGTTACGCGACACGATAATGGGAACATGATTATTCATTAATGCATATCGGCAAAAGGCCTGACCAATGAGTCCTGTACCGCCAAAAACAATTATGTTCATAACAATTTTATTAAATGAATAAAACAATGCAAACTAAAAAAACCAACGCAAACCCGATATCGGTATTTACGAAAGCTTCGACCCTATTAGGTGTATAAACTCCTCGCGTGTTGCCTCTTTTTCAAGAAATGCGCCTGTAAAGGCCGAAGTAGTTGTAACTGAATTTTGTTTTTGTATTCCTCGCATTTGCATGCACATGTGTCGGGCTTCAATCACCACGGCTACACCCAATGGATTTAGTGAATTTTGAATGGAGTCGCGAATTTGATTTGTAAGTCGCTCCTGCACTTGCAGGCGACGTGCAAACACATCTACTACCCGTGCAATTTTGCTCAATCCGGTGATGTATCCATTAGGAATGTATGCCACGTGGGCTTTTCCAAAAAATGGAATCATGTGATGCTCGCACATGGAATAGAGTTCAATATCTTTCACAATAACCATGTGCCGATAATCTTCTTTAAATTTTGCAGAGGTTAAAATCTCATCAGCTGACTGATGGTAACCTTGCGTCAGAAACTGCATAGCTTTTGCCACTCTAACGGGCGTATCTTGCAGTCCTTCTCGCTCGGGATCTTCGCCAATGGCCCCAAGAATTTGCTTATAACTTTTGGCTAATTCACTTGTAGCCTCATCATTAAACTGGTCGATGCGCGCATAGCCATCATCTACCTGCGTTCCGTTTACTTTTACTTTCATTTTTAAAATTTTATTATCACTGATCAAAACCACAGGCCTTTTTGGGGCTACCCACAAGTACATCTTGTTATTAATAAGTATTGACCAATAATATTTAGTATCTAAAATTTACGACTTCGTTTTATGTCCCTAAATTCCAAAAGCATTTTTGAACAAAAAAGTAACTATTTGCGAAAAATAGGTTCATATTAACTCTCTCCGTAATATTCAACAAAGTTATTCTCTGTTTCAGTAATTTTTATACAATATAATTCTGCGCCCAAGCGCTTCACGTCATCTTCGAGCTGCTCCCAAAACGCAATGGCCAAATTCTCTGTAGAGATAAGCTTCCCCTGCAAAAAATCGACCTCCGTATTCAGGTTTTTATGATCTACCTTATCGATAATTTTTTCTCGCACCAAGCGACTTAACAATTTTAGATTAAGCACAAAACCGGTTTCCTCGCTTACTTTTCCTCTTGCCGTAACAAATAACTCGTAATTATGGCCGTGCCAATTTGGATTGGAGCATTTTCCAAACACTTCAAAATTCTTACTATCGCTCCATTCGGGGCGAAACAGCCTGTGTGCTGCATTGAAACGTTCTCTTCGTGTTATATGTATCATAATTTCCAGACTTCAAAAGTACTATTTTGTATTGAAACACTATTTATAAACTAAAAAAACTCTTTTGGGCGAACCAAACTGCAAAACAAATCTTATGTTTATGGTAATGATTAAAGCACAAACTATGAACAACAAGCATCTTTTAGTGGCCGCAACAAAAAAAGAGATTGTATTTCCGTTTGAATCAAACGAAAATAAAAGCAAATTAGTTCAATCTTACTACAACGTAACACCCGATTTTGCACTATTGTTTACAGGCGTAGGACAGTTTAACACTATAAAAACTCTTTTGAACTACATCCACACTTGCGGCAAGCCGCTTGATTTGATAAATATTGGAGTAGCCGGGTCATTTACCCCGACGCTCGAACCGGGAAGCATTTGCAAAATAACTACCGACACCGCTGCAAACCAGATAGTTGAGCGCAGCAATAAAATTCTCACATGGCAAGAAGCAGGCATTCCGGAGGCGGAAAAAAACACATTTACCCCGCAACCACCTTCATGGAGCAATGGACTCGACCTTGTGGAAGCCATCGGAATTACGACTGATACCATTACCGATGATCCGCAAAAAATTCAAAAACTTCGCAACCACTTTAATGCAGACACTGAAAGCATGGAGGGCGCTGCTGTATTCTACATTGCCGAACAATTGGGGTTGCCTGCAATACAAATTCGCTCTATTTCGAATATGGTAGGAGAAAGCAATAAAAAGGGCTGGAAACTAGATGAGGCCATCGAGGTTTTAGCTAAATTTGTAACAGAAAAAATTATAAAACCATGAAGCTATCACTCGCAATTTCGACGTGCCCCAACGATACATTTATGTTCGATGCACTTATACACAAACGCATCGACACGAAAGGTCTATCGTTCGACCTGCAAATGGCCGATATTGAGGAACTGAATGGGATGACCGCAGATCAGCTAAACGACATTACAAAAATTAGTTTTTTTGCATTTTCAAAATTAACAGCACACTACCAAATGCTGCGCTCAGGCGCTGCCATTGGGTTTGGAAATGGACCACTTATAATTAGCAAGCATAAAATTTACGCAGACGAATTGAGTCAGGCACGTATAGCTATCCCAGGAGAGAACACAACAGCAAATCTATTGCTCAACGTGCTATTCCCCGAAAGTGTTGATAAAAAAAGCTACCTATTTTCCGATATTGAGGAAGCGGTGCTTTCGGGCGAAGTCGATGCAGGCCTGATTATTCATGAAACACGGTTTAGTTACCACAAAAAAGGACTAAAAAAGGTAGCTGATTTGGGTGAACTGTGGGAACAAAAGATGCAATTACCCTTACCACTGGGAGGCATAGCCATACGGCGGTCGTTGCCGGATGACGTAAAACAAACCATTGAACGACTAATCAGCGACAGCATAAGGTTTGCTTTTCAAAACCCAAAGGCATCATACGATTTTGTAAAAAAACATGCACGAGATTTGCATGATGAAGTCATTAAGAAACACATCGATATGTATGTAAACAATTACAGTATTCACTGCATGGATCAAGGACAACAAGCCATGGAGTTCATAATAGATCAAGCTACAAAAAAACGAAAGACCAAGCCCGTACAACCTGTTTTCATAAACACTAACAAAAGCAAATAACCCAAAACCCATACGAGCCCAAATAATACCATGAAAAAAAACATCTTTCTTCTATCGATTATACTCCTTCTTAAACTGGGGCAAGTCGAAAGGGTTAATGCCCAAACATTTTTCGAACTCAATTCCTACAAAAGAGAAAAGGTAGACAGCACACATATTTTATCGTTTTACAACGATTTGAACATTGGCATATTATTAGGCCAAAAGCAAGCAGCCATTTCCATTGCCGATGTAGAGAAAGAAAGTCTACTTGAGTATACACCAAATACAAATTCGTCCATCGGATTAAAAGCCACCTACAAGTGGTTAGGATTTAATTTAGATTTTCCCGTAGGGTTGCCTGCGGCAAAACTTTAAACTGAGTTAGATGGCAAATTTAGAAACATCCTACTTGGGGTTGCAACTGAACAACCCGCTGGTAGCAGCAAGTTCGGGAATCACCGGTTCGGT
>JAWOEM010000269.1:0-8095 GCA_046482785.1 Salinivirgaceae bacterium | reverse complement strand
CTAAATTAATGATTACGTCGCCCGAACGCTGACGGTGATAACTATTTTGCATCAGGTAATTTGTGCCGCGTGTAAAGCTGCTCTTTTGAATAACCGCCGCCGGCATAGCCTCAGCAATGCCGGAAAATTGCACTAAGAACCGGGCTATTCGTTCCTGCATTTCGTAAAGATCAAGCTTGGCATCTTCTACTAACTGATGGTTTAAATAAATTTGTTTGGCGTTATAGTTCTGGATCCATTGCCCCTTACCATACAATACATTCAAGTAACTCCTTAGTACGGCCAACATTCTGTTATGATCAAATTCGCCGGAAGGGATTCCATTTTTCGCCAAATAATCGGGAGAATAGCCTGTTCCACGGTCAGCCGTGAGCAAAAATAACACGTTTTCGTTGCCAACCTCATCATCAAGAAAAGATAGAAAATGTGCAATATCGCGGTCGAGCCGATGGTAGGTATCGGCAATTTCATCAGACATTGGTCCGTTTTTCTCATTAATGTAACCCGGGGCATTAAATCCCACAACCAACACATCAGTGTAATTATCAGCGCCGAGCGAATCGTTAATAATGGAAGAAATGGCAAAATCTTTCGTAAGCGTATTGCCAAAAGGCGTTTGTTTGAGTATGCGATAGTTATTGGTTAACCTACGTATATTAATGAGGTTGTGCATGAATCCTTTGAACGAAAAAGCGCCGGAATCTTGTGGCTGATCGGGTTCCAAAGGCGTCCATTTTCTATCGAGGTAAATATCGGCAAACTTTTTTTCGTTAAACTTGCGCACCCATAGTGGTAAGCTATCGCGATAATAATTGGAAGTAATCCAGTTCCCACTTGCGTGATCGAACCAATAGGCATCTTTAGCCGTATGCCCTCCAGCCATTGCAGCCACATCGCCATCGAGCGCAATGGAAAACACCTTTGATTTTCCGGTATTGCTCAAGGTTAACTCATCGGAAAAGTAAGATGTGCGCAAGTGGCGCGGCGAAAAATTCAGCCCCTTTCCATTTGCTTCAATCGCCTTTGTTTGCTCGTCTATTCCAGCCACTACTACACTATTATCGACACGCGAAACCCACTGATCGGAAACAATACTGTGCGTAGATGGCTCTGCGCCAGACATAAGGGTCACATAACCAGGAATACGCTGCGTTAGCATGTAATTATGTCGGGCATTTTTACACACAGTGCCTTCATTGAGTAATTTATTGAACCCATTCTCAGAAAAATTATCGGCAAACCGATAAAGATAATCGAACCGCATTTGGTCAACCACAGCAATAACGATCAACTTAGGTTTGTCGCCGGGAACTTTGGGCATCTGTTGCGAAAAAGCAAGTGAGTTAATCAAGAATAATAATAGAAAGGCAATTTGTTTGAGCATAATTTGGTTGGTCTATAAAGATTAGAGTGATTGCGCTGAAATACCATCGTTAAAAAACGATCAACTTATTTCATTACCAGCCTAAACATTAAATCGAAAATGAATAATATCGCCATCTTTTACCACGTATTCTTTTCCTTCGATGGCAATTTTTCCGGCTTCGCGACAAGCTTGTTCTGAACGCAATTTGGTGTATTCGGCATATTTTATGACTTCGGCTTTAATAAACCCACGTTCAAAATCGGTATGAATTACTCCTGCGGCTTGCGGTGCTTTGGTGTTCTTTTTAAACGTCCATGCCCGAGCCTCGTCTTTTCCGGTGGTAAAGAAAGTTTGCAAATCGAGCAATGTGTATGCGGCTTTAATCAATTTATTTACTCCGGGCTCTTCCAGTCCCATATCTTCAAGAAACATTTGGCGCTCTTCGTAACTTTCAAGTTCAGCAATATCGGCCTCAGCCGCAGCAGCAATGAGAATAAGTTCGGCATTTTCGCCTTTAATGGCTTCTTTTACCGCTTCTACATGCTTGTTGCCTGTTTTTAGTTCGTTATCTTTTACATTACACACATAAAGCACTGGTTTTGTGGTAAGTAAGTGCAAGTCGCTAACAAGTTCGCGCTCATTATCCGTTAACTCGACAACTCTGCCGGCCTGGCCCTTTTCCAATGCCGATTTGTACCGTTCTAATATTTCAAGCGTTTTTATTGCTTGCTTATCGGCACCTGTTTTAGCTTTTTTGGCAATTTTATCGATACGTGTTTCAACGGTTTCCAAATCTTTCAATTGCAACTCCGTATCGATGGTTTCTTTATCGCGCACCGGATTGATGGATCCATCGACATGCGTAACATTATCGTCTTCGAAACAGCGTAAAATATGAATAATGGCATTTGTTTCGCGAATATTGGCCAGAAACTTATTTCCAAGGCCTTCGCCCTTACTGGCACCTTTTACCAATCCGGCAATATCTACAAACTCCATGGTGGCCGGCACCACCTTTTCGGGCTGATCGATCGCCTCCAACTCAATCAGGCGTTCATCGGGCACATTAATTACTCCCACATTTGGCTCAATTGTGCAAAAAGGAAAATTTGCAGCCTGCGCGCGCGCATTTGAAAGGCAGTTAAATAGCGTTGACTTTCCCACATTTGGCAAGCCAACAATTCCACACTGTAATCCCATTACTTCTCCATTTTTATATAATTCTGGGCAAAAGTAATATTTATTTGTGTGACTTTTTACCTGTTTGAAGTCAAAATCAACTGGCATAAAAATTAAATACTTGTGGAATTCAGGTTCAAAATAAATTCGGGTAAAATTAGAGCTACTGTTTCCGGGGCATTAATCTGCCAAAAATTGTTAATTTTGTAAAAAACTCAACAATATGATAGTAGTAACCGGAGCTGCCGGAATGATAGGCAGCAACTTAGTAGGCAAATTGAACAAAGAGGGCTATAAAGACATAGTAGCCGTTGATGAATTTTCCAATGAAGAAAAAAACAGAAACCTTTCAAACAAGCAGATAATAAAGCGGGTAGACAGGCTTCGCTTTTTCGAATGGGTTGACGAAAACCATAAACAAATTCAGTTTATTTTCCACATGGGCGCCCGGTCGGCAACCACCGGATTCCCAAAAGAGGTTTATGACGAGTTAAACCTGAATTACAGCAAAACAGTATGGGAAAAATGCGTTGCCTATGGCATTCCATTGGTTTACGCATCGAGTGCTGCTACATACGGAATGGGCGAATTCGGCTACAACGACGACCATGCCCTCATTGAACAGTTACATCCGCTCAACCTTTACGGAGAATCGAAAAATGATTTTGACAAATGGGCTTTACAACAGGCAGAACAACCGTTCTTTTGGGCAGGATTAAAATTTTTCAATGTATATGGCCCAAACGAATACCACAAAGGACGAATGGCATCGGTAATTTTACACACCTACAATCAAATAAAAGCCACAGGTGCCATGAAGCTATTCAAATCGCACCATCCTGATTTTCCGGATGGCGGGCAAACACGCGACTTTGTGTATGTAAAAGATTTATCGAAAATTATGTTATTTTTGATGGAAACACGCAAAAATAGCGGTATTTATAACGTAGGAACCGGAAAAGGACGCACATTCCTCGATTTGGCAAAAAACACATTTAAGGCCATGGAGCTGGAACCAAATATTTCGTTTATTCCAACACCGGAAGACATCAGAGATAAATACCAATACTTTACAGAAGCCAATATGGACAAGCTCCACGCCATAGGATACAATGCCCCTTTCGCCACGCTTGAAGAAGGTGTGCACGACTACGTTACAAATTACCTGATGAAAAACGCGATTTACTAAATGCTTATGACACAAGAAAAAATAAAGGCAATTATAACGGATTTAGATGGCACATTACTCACCGACGACAAACAGGTAGGCAAGCTCGACCGACTTGCATTGGAGAAGCTCGGAGAGCTTGGGATAGTGCGCGTGGCCGCAACCGGCCGCAATTTGCGCATTTCGCAAGAGGTATTGGAGCCCGACTTTCCGTTCGATTATCTTGTTTTTTCTACCGGGAGTGGCATTTATGATTGGAAGAAGAAAAAAATTGTACAGCAAAGCGGCCTCAACCGATCGACCGTAGATAAAATCGTGGAACGATTTATGGCCGAACGCTTCGATTTCACCATTCACCATCCGATTCCCGAAAACTATAAGTTCTTTTATCACCGACACAATAACGATAATCATCATTTCAATCACTTTGTAAACTTCTACAGCGATTTTGGAAAACCATTCGATCCGGCACTATTCGAAATGGAAAATGCATGCCAGATTTTAACCATTATGGAAACTAACGTAGAAAAATATGATGAACTAACAGCAGATTTCGATAATGTGAAATTGGTGAGAACCACATCGCCGTTCGACAATAAAGCCATGTGGATTGAGGTTTTTCCCGAACACATCAGCAAGCTGGCTGCAATTCAATTCCTTAAAATACAGCACGATATTTTACCTGATGAAATTGTAGGAATTGGGAACGACTACAACGATGTTGATTTCTTACAGGCTGTTGGGCATCCACGGGTAGTGGCCAATGCCCACCCCGACTTATTGGAAATATACCCACAAGTAGCATCGAACCAGCATTGTGGCGTTTACGAGGCCATTGCTGAGCTTATTCCGGAAATCAAACAATAGAAATGCGTTTTATGATGAATAAAGCAAACAACGCAACACCCGACGAACTGAAAGCGACTTTACTTAAAGCAATACACAAACAACTTAGCAAGAGCGAAATAGAGGAAGTAAAAAATGCCATTGCATTTGCCGAAAGGTACTATACCGACCAGCACAGAAAGTCGGGCGAGCCCTACATTTCGCATCCACTACGGGTTGCAACCATTGCCCTAAATGAGTTGGGCTTAGCGCGAAATGCAGTAATTAGCTCCATTTTACACGACTTGTACGATTTTAAGCCGTTTAATGATGCTGATGTACAAAAGCAGTTTGGCAATAAAGTTCTGGAAATAATTCGCGGATTACATAAGATTTCAGGGCTTTACACACATAATATTACGCTGCAAAACCAGAATTACATCGATTTAATACTAAATATCGTAACTGATGTACGCATTATTTTGCTCAAATTGGCAGACCGCCTGCAAAATATCCGCGATATATCGAGTTTTGCCACAGAAAAGCAACAATCGTTGGCCGAAGAAATTGGTGCACTTTATGCTCCCATTGCCCATCGCCTGGGACTCTACAATGTAAAAACCGAAATGGAAGAGTTTTGGTTGAAACAAACCAAACCGGGCGCTTATCGCAACATTCTGCGAAACATTGAAAAGAGTAGCTCGGCATTGGATGCATACATCGATGTATTTACCGCGCCCATAAAAAAGGAACTCGATGCAATGGGTCTAACCTATAGCATAAAGGGCAGGGTAAAAAGCGTTTACTCCATTTGGAGAAAAATGGAGCAACAAAATGTGAGCTTCGACGAAGTATACGATTTTTTTGCTGTTCGCATTATTTTACACGATTTACCCAAGGAGAAAGAAAAAGCCGAGTGCTGGAATGTTTATTCTGTGGTATCGAACCTCTACCGACCGAACCCTAAACGCTTGCGCGATTGGATTTCGGCACCCAAAACAACCGGCTACGAATCGTTACACACCACCGTAAAAGGGCCCGAAGATCGGTATGTAGAAGTGCAAATTCGCACTCAACGCATGGACGACGATGCTGAGCGCGGACAAGCCGCACACTGGAAATACAAAGAAAAAGGTGCCAATACACGGCACGACGAATGGCTGGTTAAGGTGCGGGAAATTTTGGAATCGCCCGACAAAAGCGATGAAGATGTATTTGAAGAAAACCAACCCCGCGAGTTTTCTCCAAACGTATTCGTATTTACACCAGGGGGCGAAATAAAAAAGCTTCAACGTGGCGCAACAATTATTGATTTTGCTTACAGCATTCACAGTAAAGTAGGCGACCAGTGCACCGGTGCCCGCATCAACGGTAAAATCGTACCCATTCGCCATAAATTATCGAATGGCGACACGGTAGAAATCATTACATCGAAAAAACAAAAACCCAATGAGAGTTGGCTTAGCATTGCTGTTTCATCGCGCGTAAAAAACCGCATAAAGCGAACGCTGCGCGAACATCGCTATAAAGAAGCAGAAATTGGGAAAGAGGAGTTGCAACGCAAACTGCGAAGCTTAAACTTGCAAGAAAACGAAGACTACATTATAAAACTACTGAAGCACTTTAAGATGAGTTCAGCCGTTGACCTCTATGTAGCCTTCGCTCACGATACCATCGACTTTAATACCATTCGGTCGGTTTGCCTTGGGCAACCCGAAGAGCACGAAACCACACCGGAAGAGATTATTGCGCGAACCGGATCACCAAAACAAAAATCAGACGATTACCTACTAATTGGGGACGATAGCAACATTAGTCAGGTAAACTACACCTTGGCAAACTGCTGCAGCCCGGTGTTTGGCGACAAGGTGTTTGGTTTTGTATCGGTTTCCAAAGGTATTGTAGTGCACCGCACCTCATGCCCCAATGCAGCCGAACTAAAAGAAAAATACCCATATAGAATTATCAAAGTGCTGTGGAACGATGCCTCGCGAGAAAAGCAATTTATGACCGACGTGCGCGTGGTAGGAATTGATCGAAAAGGAGTACTAAACCAAATTTCGAAGGTATTTTCCGACGAAATGAATATCAATATGGAAGCGATGAACATTACGGCACACGACGGCATCTACATTGCAATGATTACCTTTAGCGTGCGCGATAATGAACACCTAAGCTACATTTTGCAACAGCTCCAACAAAATAAAATGGTGCTGCGCGCAGAACGTATTGATAGCAATTAGAAATAACAAGAAGGGTGGTTTGCATCACATGCCGGTCATTAACGTTTCACCAAACCATACTGAACAGCAAACACTGCAAGTATTACAGAATTTTTCGATTTGGTTTTTCGAAGCAACGAGTCGCGATGTTTTTCAACTGTTCGGGGGCTAATTCCCAGTTCTTCGCCAATTTCGTTACTCGACATACCAGCACATATAAGCTCCAAAACTTCCTTTTCACGTTCGCTTAGTAGATGCTTCACTACACTTTTATCTTTTCGCGATGACATAAACTCTATGGCATTTTCGAGTAATTGTGAAGAAAAATACTTGTCGCGAACCATTACTGCATCTATAGCATCAATCAGTTCTTCTTTATGTGCCGACTTAACCACAAAGCCATGCACACCGGCTTCAATTACTTTGTTGTAACTATCAAAGTCATCGAACATCGAGACGGTAATAATCTTAAGATCGGGGCGTATTTTAAATGCCTGTTTTGCCGTATCGATGCCGTTAAGTCCGGGCATATCGATATCCATCAGCACCAAATCAATATCCAAATTGGGCAATACATCGAGAAAATCCAGCCCATTGTAGGCCTCTCCCACCACAGCAAATTGTTCTACTTGCGAAAGCATTATTTTCATACTGCCTAGCAGCAGCTTATGATCGTCTACCAAAAAGATCCTCGTTTTTCTTCTCATAGCCATTTATTTTTTCATAAAACATACCACACGCCTTATTTCAGAACAGGGGCAATATTCGTTACTGCAAAAGTACAACAAATTGTTCGTTGAACAATTCCTTTGGTATTCATTTAGTTAAGTTAAGCCATAAATTTTAACTTCCCTCTTGCAGATTTTGGGTAATACCCAAAATCCGCAAAGAATTATACAATATATCTTTGTATTCCTTGCGAATTCGATTAAGAAAATCATCTCATTCGGTTTCACTCTTCACCCAAATGAGTGATTTTCTAAATCAGGGTTAACCTAAATTCCGCACGGATTTTACCATTAAAAAATTAAATCCGTGCAGAATTTAGGTGGCACCTGCAATAGGCATTATTTACGATCCGGGATTCATCTGAAGAATCATTCCTTTCCATATGGGCAAATGAAATTTCCTCTGATGTGCAGGATGCCGGATTGGAAGCTGAAAGGCTCAATCTGGGTGCCATTCAAACCCCATCTATAGTCGGAAACCTGTCTCTTCTGCGGTGACCGCCAGGTGAGCTTTTTCATTTCTCTACGCTGTCCGAGTCATTGTTCTGCTTGCTCTTCTCTCTCCATGAATCCCTTTGAAGAGTTTGACGATCCAAAAGAGGGCCAG
>JAWOEM010000114.1:0-4213 GCA_046482785.1 Salinivirgaceae bacterium | reverse complement strand
CGGCTTTTATGGTGCTGGGCCTTGGGATAATGTTAGTTGCTCAGGCATTTCTCAATATGGGGGTGGCAGTGGGAATTTTTCCCGTCACCGGGCAGCCTCTTCCCCTTGTCAGTATGGGGGGGACTTCCATTTTGTTTACCTGTTTGGCTTTGGGGGCCATTTTAAGTGTAAGTAGGCATTACCAGGAAGAACGTGAACAACAAAATGCCAAAGTTCAAAATTCGCTCGACTGATGGTGGTAAAACCTGGAATAATGTGCTCGAAATATCAGAGCATACGGGTGTGAATAATATAATTATGGATCCCAAAAATCCGGATGTGCTTTATGCAACATCTGAACAACGCAGAAGACACGTACATACGAAAATTGGTGGTGGTCCCGAATCGGCAGTGTATAAATCGACCGATGGCGGAGAAAATTGGCGCAAAATAGTCAAAGGTCTCCCAAGTGTTCATATTGGTGGCATGGGCATTGCCATTTCGCCCGTCGACAATAATGTACTTTATCTGATTGTAGAAGCGGCGCGCGACAAAAGCGGGTTTTACCGTTCGGTAAATAAGGGAGAGAGCTGGCAGCGCATGAGCGACCACAATGCTAGCGGACAGTATTACAACGAAATATATTGCGACCCGATAGATGTGGATAAGGTGTACTCTGTTGAAACGTTTTCGCATTACACCGAAGATGGTGGCAAAACATGGAAGCGCATTTCTACCAAAAACCGCCATGTCGATGATCATGCACTTTGGATTAATCCAAATGACAGTGAGCACTACATAATTGGTGGTGATGGTGGGATATATGAAACATATGATGCCGGAGCTCATTTTCACTTTAAAGCCAATTTACCGGTAACTCAATTTTATCGGGTTGCTGTGGATAACGATTTTCCTTTTTACAACGTTTACGGAGGTACGCAAGACAACAATTCAATGGGTGGTCCGTCGCAAAATACTACTCGTAAAGGTATAACAAATGATGAGTGGTTTGTAACCATGGGTGGCGATGGCTTTTTTGCAGCCATTGACCCAACCGATCCGAATATTGTTTATACCGAATATCAGTATGGAAATATGTATCGCTACGACAAAAAATCGGGCGAAACAGTGAAAATTAAACCTTTGGAAGGTAAAGACGAGAAAGCCTACAAATGGAATTGGAATACTCCGCTTATATTGAGTAATCACGACCATAAAACATTGTACTGTGCAGCCAATAAGGTGTTTAAGTCTACAGATCGCGGGAATAGCTGGACAGTTATCAGCGACAATCTTACAGCACAAATCGACCGTAATACCTGGCCGGTGATGGGTAAATTCTGGAGTGCCGAAGCAGTAGTCAAAGATGTTTCCAGCTCGCAGTTTGGAACGTTAGTGGCAATGGATGAATCTCCGTTGCAGCAAGGGCTATTATTTGTTGGCTCCGACGATGGTGTTATTCAAGTATCGGAAGATGATGGTGCCCAATGGACTAAATTGAACGATTTTCCCGATGTGCCCGAACATACCTATGTGAGCGATATTCAGGCTGATAAGTTCGACGCTAATGTGGTTTACGCTACGTTTAATAACCACAAACGCGACGATTTTAAACCCTACATTTTAAAAAGCACAAATAAAGGAAAAAGTTGGACGAAAATTACTGATGGACTGCCCGAAAATGGTTCTGTTCATACCATTGCGCAAGATCATGTAAATAAAGATTTATTATTTGCCGGTACCGAGTTTTCGGCCTACTTTAGCATAAATGGCGGTGAAAAATGGCATAAGCTCAGCAAAGGCTTGCCAACTATTGCTGTAATGGATGTTGCAATTCAAGAGCGCGAAAACGACCTTGTTATTGCTACATTTGGCCGTGGTTTTTATGTTATTGATGATTATTCGCCATTGCGCAACTTAACGGAAGAGCTGATTAATTCGCCTTCGCATTTATTCGAAGTTGCCGATGCTCTGCAATATGTGCAAACCCGAAGCCGCACAAACCAGGGAGACACTTATTATTTTGCAAAAAATCCGGAATACGGAGCTGCATTTACTTACTACTTGAAAGAAGTCCCCAAATCGGAACAGGCTGAGCGTCGCAAAATGGAGGCTAAGCTTTTTAAAGAGGGCGAAAGAATACCTCAGCCAACGTGGCGCGAACTGGAAATTGAGGAGCTCCAAGAGCAAACGCATCTTGTTTTTACCGTGAAAAATAGTGCGGGTAAAGTTGTCCGAAAAATTAATACAAAGCCGGCTAAGGGTGTAAATCGTGTGTTTTGGGACTTAAAACATACCGCAAAATATCCTATTACAACCAAAAAAGAGTTCGACCCGCTTAAAACCGGAGGTTCTGGCGTAATGGTTGAGCCGGGAACATATTCTGTGTCGTTGGCCATGTGGCATCAGGGTGAGTTAAATGTCATTGGCGAGCCACAGTCGTTTAAAGTTACCCCATTAAAAAATACTACGCTTCCGGCTAATGACCGTTCCGGAATGGTTGCATTTCAACAAAAGGTTATGGACATGTATGGTGCAGTTCAGGGAGCCAATAACTTGAATAAAGATTTAATGAAACGTGTTGCAACCATGCAGCAAGCCATTTATGCTACCGATGGTGCTACACAAGAGCTTGCCAACGAAGCTCGCCAATTGGCCGAAAAGCTCGAAAATATTCGTTTCCGGATGCATGGTGTGGATGCAAAAGCCAGCTGGGAGGAAATTCCACCTGCTGAAATTCCTGTTATGAGACGCATGAGCAATTTAATGTGGATTCATTACAGCTCAACCTCCGATATTACGGGAACAGCACGCGAGCAGTTTGCTATTTTAAAAGATGAGGTACCTGCGTTAATTGCGGAAATTGAGCAAGTAGCACAAAATGATATTCCTGCTTTGCAGAAAAAACTAGACCGGCTTGAGTCGCCGTGGACACCGGGGCGCATTCCCCAGTGGAAAGAATAAGGGGTTGTTGTGAAATAAATTGACCAAATCAAGCGAAGTTATTTCGTGCAATAACAAGGTAAAAAACGCAGGCATAGCCAAAGCTACGACGAGGCTTTTTAACGAAGTTAGTGTGCGAAAGAACAATCTTGAATGGGCAAGTTATTTAGTAACAAATCCTAAGCACTTTTTTTCATGTTTTTTTAGGGCTGCCTCTTGTAGGCGGCTCTTTTTTTGCCTGAAAACTTGATGATTTCATGTACAAAAGAAGGTCCCTTTGTACTGACAGCAGTAACCTTTTCTGATATTTTAGACAAAAAAAAGCCTCCGCGAGCGGAGGCTTTTGAAATATTTCGATTGAAATTTCGAATTAGCGTATGTTTGCCTGAGCAGCTGCTAAACGGGCAATTGGCACGCGGAATGGAGAACAAGAAACGTAATCTAATCCTGTTCTGTGACAGAACTCAACTGATGAAGGCTCTCCACCATGCTCACCACAAATACCTAATTTAAGCTTAGGATTTGCTGAACGGCCTTTTTCACAAGCCATTTCTACCAATTGTCCAACACCTGTTTGGTCAAGCGCCTGGAATGGATCATGCTTTAACAGACCTTTTTCAATGTAGATAGGTAAGAACTTACCGGCATCGTCACGTGAGTAACCATATGTCATCTGAGTTAAATCATTTGTTCCAAATGAGAAGAACTCTGCAAATTCAGCAATTTCGTTAGCCGTAAGTGCTGCACGAGGAATTTCGATCATTGTACCTACTAAGTAGTCAACCTTAATGCCTCTTTCTTCGATCACCTGCTCAGCAACGCGACGGATTATTTCTTCCTGCATTTTAAACTCTTGAACAGTACCAATCAATGGAACCATAATCTCTGGTTTTGGATCCAGTCCATCTTTTTTCAAATCACAAGCAGCTTCGATAATTGCGCGAGCCTGCATTTCCGTAATTTCAGGATATGTGTTTCCTAAACGACAACCGCGGTGTCCGAGCATTGGGTTGAATTCGTGTAACGATTCAACTTTTGCTTTCACAATATTTACATCAACACCTAATTTTTCAGCCATCTCTTTTTGAGAAGCATCATCATTTGGTGTAAACTCGTGCAATGGTGGATCAAGCAGGCGGATGGTTACACCATATCCGTCCATCGCTTTAAGAATTCCATGGAAATCTTCGCGCTGAATAGGTAATAATTTATTTAATGCTTCGCGACGACCTTCTTCATTTTCAGCCAAAATCATCTCACGCATCTTCCAAATACGATCTCCTTCGAAGAA
>JAWOEM010000097.1:0-6328 GCA_046482785.1 Salinivirgaceae bacterium | reverse complement strand
ATTTCGTAAGTGTTGATGGTTTCGGGTTTTAAATCCGGATTGTCCAAATGCCAGAATGGAATGGTTAATTCATCGTTCTCTGAATCATATACAAATGCTCCGTAATGTTGGTAGGCATTATAAGGCGAAGGCGCTAAATATGCCCGGCCATACAGTAATTTGATGCTCAATTTATCAATTGGCTTACTTACAATTCCCGCTCGCGGATTAACAGAAGCTCCGTAGCGCGTATTGTAATCCACGCGCCCGCCTGCCACAAATCGCAGCTGCTCGCTAATTTTACCCTGAAATTGTAAATATCCGCCATAGTTCTGATATTTGAGATGATAAAAATCCTGCATAATGGTTAAATCTTCCCCCGTACCATCGGTAATGTTGGTTCCCAAATAGTAATAATTTTGTAAATCTGAAGGCAGGTCGGTGTCGTATTTAAACGGCAGGTCGCCTGTTTTGGGCAGTGCGTTTATATCTTCAAATGTAAATCCGGCCATTAACTTGTAGTTATCTGTAAACGAGTACGATGCCTTCTCGTCGAGTTTGAATTTCTGGCTATTGGCATACTTGAACCCTTCGCTAAAATTTGTAAACGTATTGATAAACTTCGATTCGGGCTCCAATTCGTACATTGAATGCGATAGGGTAGACTGTACATTCCATTTCGAATTGTCCGATGTGTAATCGTGTTGTAAATAAATAATCTGATTCATTACATTGTACGTAGCATCTTGGCTGTATACATTGTATTCGGGCTTGCCACCCACGGAGCTGTTATGTGCTTCGTAGTTTCGAATGTAACCAATTTGCACATCGTCAATCGAAATTTGTGTGTTGATAAAATAGGCTTGAGTAGGGGTTTTGTAATCCTTAATTCCCGATGTCCCAATTGTATCTTGAATATCGGGAGAAAGAATTACATTTCCATTCTGACTGTATTCATTTAAGTACCAACTGTACTCTTCTTCATAAAAATCAGACATATTGGGTTCGTCGGAAGAGTAAAATTTCCCTGTAGCCATTACAGCCACTTTTTCATTTCCGCCACCTGCTACAAAGCTATTGTCTGTTGTATTAAACGATCCGTACGAAGCTGTTAAGGTTCCTCCATCGACTTTTTCTCCACTTTGCGTGATGATGTTTACGATTCCCGTAAAAGCATCTGCACCATAAAGTGCCGAGGCCGGGCCTAAAATTACTTCTACACGTTCTGCGTGGGCTACCGGATAGTTATGAGTTATGGCGTGCGGGCTTCCTGTAACTGAGGCAATGCGCACTCCATTTTGTAATATCAGAAACCGTTCATTACCAGCAATTCCACGAAACGTAAAATAGTTCGAATATTCCGTAACCGATTTTCGTTGAATTTCAATTTCGGGAATATCTTCCAGAAGCTCTTCCAGTGTGCTGTAGCCCCGTACGCTAATTTGTTCTTTACTGATGGCGTATATTGTTGAGGGTGCGTTGGATGATTTTTCAGCGGTTTTCGATGCCGAAACTACCGCTACATCCATGAGTTCCTCCAAACTCATTTCAAAGAGGTCTTCATTTTCAAGATTTTGGGCAAATGAGTTTACTAAAAAACCCATAATCAATAATAGTACAGATAGTTTTTTCATAGTTACTTCGTTTTTTGGGCAGATTGGTTTAAAATACTTATTCAATGTAAATCTATGAAAAAATCATTATTTCTAAATGCATTTATAGCTATTCGAAAAAATGGATGTAGAATTTTATGTGGTTTAGGTTAATGTAGTTAGCTGATATTTAGTGTTGTATGGTTGCTGTCGGTGTTTTATTGAACGATTATGTGCTGCAAAATCGGGTTGTTTTACCTGATACGAAAAAAACAGCAATACCTATTATTAAGAGGGTTTTCTAATGATAGGTATTGCTATTTTTTCTTGCGGGTTTTGTGATCCACAAAAAAAAGAATCACATTTTGTAAATGTAAAACATGCTTACAAAATGTGATTCTTTGTGTCTCTTAGTGTGTTCAAGCGTTTCCTGCTCGGATTATTCCCGATCTACACTCAGAATTATTCCTCCTCCAACAACATCGTCGTTTTCGTAAAAAACAGCCGACTGGCCGGGAGTAATAGCTGAAGCATGGTGTGTGAGTTCCACTTTTACGTTATCTCCCATAGGAACAATTCTTCCTTCCGATCCGGCGTTGCGATAGCGAATTTTAACACTTACATTGAGGCCTTGTTTGGGCAGGTTTTTGTATTTCATGAGTTGCAAATTCCCCACCACGAAGGATTTTTGCAGGAGCTCTTCTTTTTTACCAAGAACCACTACGTTATTTTTTGCGTCAATTTCTGTTACGTACACAGGATAGCCCATGGCAATGCGTAAGCCTTTTCGTTGACCAATAGTGTAAAATGGATACCCATCGTGCTGACCCACAACTTCGCCGTTGGTCATTACAAAATTGCCTTTCCCAATTTCGTTCAGGCGTTCGGGAACTTCATCGTGCAAAAAACGGTGGTAGTTGTTGTCGGGAATGAAACAAATCTCCTGGCTTTCTCTTTTCTCTGAAAGTTTAATGTATCCGCGCTCTGCGGCCATCTTCCGTATTTCATCTTTCTTAAATCCGCCCAGCGGAAACAGGGTTCTTTTGAGATCGTTTTGCGATAATCCGTACAGAAAGTAGGTTTGATCTTTCGTAGTATCAATTCCTTTTGCCAAATAGTGTCTTCCGTCTTTTTCCAAAACCCGGGCATAATGTCCGGTTGCAATGTATTGGCAGTCAAGTGCATCAGCACGTTCCAGCAACTCGCCCCACTTTATATCGGAGTTGCACACCACGCAGGGATTTGGCGTACGTCCGCTCAGGTATTCATCTACAAAATTGGTTATAATTTTTTCCTTAAAACTGTCGCGCAAATCGAGTATTTCGTGTTCGTACCCTAATTTTTCCGATAAACGTTTTGCTTCCATCATTGAATCTACTGTGCAACAGCCTGTTTCTTTACTGATACAACCATCTGAAACCGAATCGTATGTTCGGTAAGTTACACCATGCACCTCGTACCCCTGTTCTGTGAGCAGCATTCCTGCCACAGAGCTATCTATTCCGCCACTCATGGCTAAAAGAACTCTCTTTTTCACTTGTTCAAATTTTAATGAATATTTCTTATGGAGAATAGCAACAATTATAGTGCAAACTTGTTTAAAAGTATTTTTCGAATTGAATCGGTTATGAATATTTGAGTCGATTGATGGCTGTTCGTATAGCTATGTATTACCCAAAATCCACAAGAAAAAATACTAGACGAAATTCGTCGGCAAATGCCGATAGAGAAAAACAAAATGATACTCCGGTGGCTGGTTAGTACTGGTCTCTTCGGTAAAAGTTTCTTTCATCGTCGGCAGGTTCGGTAAACTTGCCCCGGTTTTTGAGTAGCTCTTCAATTTCCTTGGTTTCTTTTTTGTCAAGTTCATCCTGGTTATCTGCTACACCATGGGTGTAATTGCGTTCTTCGAGCAAATTTCCTTTTTCATCGTAAAGGAGATATTTCCCATGCTTTAAGTCGTCGACATACGGTACAATAATCTCGGGTTTGCCATTTTCGTAAAAGGTTTTGAATGTGTCCTGGCGCATTCCGTCTACGTATATTGCTTCGAAAAGTGCATTTCCATTAGGGTAGAACCGTTTCCATGTGCCATCTTTTTCGCCATTTTTATACGTAATTTCTTGCCAGGGCGTGCCATCTTTGTAATAGTAAATAAAGTCGCCGTGGTACACCCCTTTGTCGAACGATTCTATCATAAGCAGCTGGCCTTCTTCATTGTAGTAATGCCAAATGCTGTCTTTCTTTTTATTATAGTGCCATCCGTGTGAAAGAGTATCTCCGTTTCGGTAAAACATTACAGTACGACAGGCAAGGCTATCGCCAAAAAAGAATTGTTTCGTTTTGAGGTAGCCTTTTGAATCGTACCTAAGGAATTCTCCTTTGGGTTGATCATCTACAAAATAGCCCTCATACTTTGGGTTTCCATTGTAGTATTTTTGTTCCCACCGACCTTGTTTCATGCCGTTAATATCTTTGTAGTTGAGCAGAGTGTCGTTTCCCTCTTGTCCAACATTTTGGGAGTGAGCTCCGAGTGTAATACCAAATACAATTGCACAAAAAATAATTGTCCGCATAGAAATAAATTTATTTGAGAACAAAACTAATGAAATAGGTCAATAGGATAGAACTTTTTTCATAAAAATGTATGTAGTATACGTAAGATTTTTTATGAAACGAAAAAAGGAGCGGCTTCTGCCGCTCCTTTTGTGTGTTTTCCGATAAATATACCGGAAATATTATTTCTAGTCTTCTGAAGAAAAGTCCATCGCGGCCATACGTTGGTACGATTTGTATCTCCACTTACTATTTTGTTCAGCAACTTTAAAGAGGTCTTTGGCCTCTTCCGGGAAGCTCTTCATCAGTGAAGTGTAACGCACTTCTGATTTGAGGAAGTCCTGGAATAGGTTCCAATTTGGTTCTTTTGAGTCGAGTTGGAATGGATTTTTTCCTTCTTGTTCGAGTAATGGATTGTAGCGGAACAGGTGCCAGTAACCACTGTTAACGGCGTCTTTTTGTTCTGCTTGTGTTTTACTCATACCACCTCTTAAGCCGTGTGCAATACATGGTGAGTATGCAATAATGATCGATGGTCCGGGATATGCTTCAGCCTCTTTAAGGGCTTTGAAATATTGTGCCGGGTTTGCTCCCATTGCTACCTGAGCAATGTAAACGTAACCATAGGTCATGGCCATCATTCCGAGGTCTTTTTTACGGATTTTTTTACCGCTTGCAGCAAATTTCGCTACAGCTCCTACCGGAGTAGCTTTCGATGATTGACCACCGGTATTTGAATAAACTTCAGTATCGAGTACAAGCAAGTTTACGTCTTCGCCCGATGCAATTACGTGGTCTAACCCACCGTAACCAATATCGTAGGCCCAACCGTCTCCACCAATGATCCATACAGATTTTTTGGCAAGATAGTCTTTCAGCCCCATCACTTCTTTAGCAATACCGTGGTTTTCTTTTTTCAGTGCTTCGACCACAGCTGTAGATGCTTCTTGCGATGATTTTGAATCGTCTTTTGTTTCAATCCATTTTTCGAACGCAGCTTTTGTGTCTGCATTTACATCATTCAACGCATTGCGCATCATGTTGGCCAAGCGTTTGCGAATGTTTTCTACTCCGAGCGACATACCAAAACCATATTCAGCATTATCTTCGAATAGAGAGTTTGCCCATGCCGGCCCTTTACCTTCGTGATTCTTGCGGTAAGGAGTCGATGGTGCAGAACCTCCATAAATTGACGAACAACCGGTAGCGTTGGCTACCATCATGCGGTCGCCGAATAGCTGTGTTATGGTTTTAATGTAAGGTGTTTCTCCGCAACCTGCGCATGCTCCTGAGAACTCAAACAATGGTTGAGCAAATTGTGCGTTTTTCACATTTTGCATTTTGTCGAAGCGTCCCACTTTTATAGAAACCTTGTTGAACATGTAATCCCAACGCTCAATTTCGGCTTTCTGAGAGTCCAATGGCTTCATTACCAGTGCCTTCTCTTTTGCTGGACAAACTTCGGCACAAACACCGCAACCAGTACAATCTAATGGTGTTACCTGCTGACGGTATTGAAGTCCTTCAAGGCTTTTGCCAACTGCTTTTTTGGTTTCAGTTCCTTCCGGTGCATTCTTAACTTCTTCCTCTGTTAACAAGAACGGACGAATAGCTGCGTGTGGACATGCATTTGCACAAAGGTTACACTGAATACAGTTATCGATTTGCCATTCGGGAACTGTTACGGCAATGCCGCGTTTTTCGAACTCGGTTGTTCCTGATTCAAAAGTACCATCTTCATATCCGTTAAATGCACTTACCGGAAGGTCGTCGCCTTTTAGCAAGTTCATTGGCTCTGCAATGTTTTTCACAAAGTCTGGAATGTTACGATCATCTTTTTTATCATCGGCAGAAAGCTTACTCCAATCTGCAGGAATTTCAATTTTGATTACCTCACCACCTTTATCTACAGCAGCATTGTTCATGTTCACAATCTCATCACCTTTACGTCCGAATGATTTTTTGATGAAGGTTTTCATCTCTTCAACGGCCTTATCGTAAGGTATGATTTCTGCAATTTTGAAGAATGACGATTGCATAATCGTATTGGTACGGTTACCCAAACCAATTTCTTCTGCAATTTTGGTAGCATTAATAATGTAGAAATTAATATTATTATCGGCAAGGTATTTTTTTACCTTGTTTGGAAGACGATCTTTGGTTGTTTCCTCGTCCCAAATTGAGTTAAGAAGGAATGTTCC
>JAWOEM010000123.1:0-5029 GCA_046482785.1 Salinivirgaceae bacterium | reverse complement strand
TCCCAAATTGAGTTAAGAAGCAATGTTCCTCCTTTTTTCAACCCTTTTAGCATATCGTAGCTTTCAAGGTATGCAGGCACGTGGCATGCTACAAAGTCGGCTGTGTTTACCAAATAAGGTGAGCGAATGGGTTTGTCTCCAAAGCGAAGGTGCGATGTGGTAACGCCACCTGATTTTTTCGAGTCGTAAGAAAAATAGGCTTGACAGAATTTGTCAGTTGTTTCTCCAATAATCTTGATGGAGTTTTTGTTTGCTCCTACAGTACCATCAGACCCAATTCCATAGAATTTAGCTGAATATGTTCCTTCCGGAGTTACGTTAATATCATCACCTACAGGTAGCGAATGATTTGTTACATCATCAACGATACCAACAGTGAAGTGGTTCTTAGGTTCCTTTTTTCTTAGGTTTTCGAACACACTGAAAATTTGCGCCGGTGTAGTATCTTTTGATGATAGTCCGTAGCGTCCGCCAATAATCTTAGGTGCGTTGGCATCATCTTTAAATAGTTCAACTACGTCGAGGTATAATGGTTCTCCGTTTGCTCCGGGCTCTTTTGTGCGGTCAAGTACAGCAATGTTTTTTACTGTTTTTGGAAGCGCATTGAAGAAATATTTGGCCGAGAACGGGCGGTACAAGTGTACACTTAAAAGACCAACTTTTTCGCCTTTGGCTACTTTGTAATCGATGCTTTCCTTAATTGTATCGGTAACCGAACCCATTGCAATAATAATGTCTTCGGCATCGTCTGCACCGTAATAGGTAAATGGGTGGTATTCGCGTCCTGTAGTTTCTTTTATTTTCTGCATGTACTCTTCTACAATGTCCGGAAGGTTATCGTAGAATGTGTTTGCAGCTTCTCTGGTTTGGAAGTATATGTCTGGGTTCTGAGCTGTACCGCGAGTTACCGGGTGTTCCGGGTTGAGTGAATTGTCTCTAAAACGCTGAAGTGCATCATAATCAATTAGTTTTCCCATTTCTTCAGTAACAGGAGCTTCAACTTTTTGAATTTCGTGCGAAGTTCTGAAACCATCGAAAAAGTGTACGAATGGAATACGCGACTTTATTGATGCTAAGTGAGCAATAGGAGCAAGGTCCATAATTTCTTGAACACTGCCGGTTGCTAAGAATGCAAACCCGGTTTGACGTGCCGACATTACATCGCTGTGGTCTCCAAATATCGATAGTGCCTGCGCTGCTAAGCTACGTGCCGACACATGAAATACTCCGGGAAGTAACTCGCCGGCTATTTTATACATGTTGGGAATCATAAGCAGCAGACCCTGCGAAGCAGTAAAAGTAGATGTTAATGCACCGCCCTGAAGCGCACCGTGAACGGCGCCTGATGCTCCACCTTCCGATTGCATTTCTGCAACTTCTACCGGTTCTCCGAATATATTTTTGCGTCCGAATGCCGCCCATTCGTCTACGTATTCTGCCATTGTAGACGATGGCGTGATCGGATAAATTGCCGCAACTTCACTAAACATGTACGCCACATGCGCTGCAGCATAGTTACCATCACAGGTAAGAAAGTTCTTTTTAGCCATACTTTTGTGGATTTATTATTAAGATTTTTCCAATTACAAAAGTACAAAAATTGTTCGTTTTACCGCACTTTTATGCTGTCAAACCTTTAATTCATACTTATATATACGCATTTTAAATAAAAAAAGCGAACCGTAATAATTACAGTTCGCTTTTATATTCTTTTACCTCTGGCGTAGTTACCGATCCATTGTTAACAGAAACTCTTCGTTAGTTGTTGTTTTATTTATTCTGCTGCGCAAAAAGTCCATAGCTTCCACACTGTTCATGTCTGCCAGATAATCGCGTAGTATGTAAATTCTGTTAATTAAATCTTTGTTGAGCAGTAGGTCTTCGCGCCTTGTGCTCGATGCCGGAATATCTATCGATGGGAATATTCTACGGTTCGATAATTTTCTATCGAGCTGGAGCTCCATATTTCCTGTTCCTTTAAACTCTTCGAAAATAACGTCGTCCATCTTGGAGCCTGTATCTGTAAGGGCTGTAGATAAAATGGTGAGCGATCCGCCGTTTTCGATTTTTCGTGCTGCTCCAAAAAATTGTTTGGGTTTGTGTAGTGCATTTGCATCTACACCTCCAGAAAGTACTTTCCCCGATGCCGGCGATACTGTATTGTATGCGCGAGCCAAGCGGGTAATGGAATCAAGAAGAATTACCACATCGTGTCCGCATTCGACCAGACGCTTTGCTTTTTCGTGTACTATGTTTGCTACTTTTACATGGCGGTCTGCCGGCTCATCGAAAGTCGATGATATAACTTCGGCATTTACGCTGCGAGCCATATCTGTTACCTCTTCGGGGCGTTCATCGATGAGGAGAATAATCATGTATACCTCCGGATGATTAGCCGCAATGGCATTGGCAATTTCTTTGAGCAGCACCGTTTTACCGGTTTTTGGTTGTGCTACAATTAGCCCGCGCTGGCCTTTTCCAATTGGGGCAAACATATCGACAATACGTGTCGAAATATTGCTGTTTTTTCCTGTTAGCGTAAATTTTTCGTGCGGGAAAAGGGGTGTTAAAAAGTCGAACGGTACTCTGTCGCGAACCTCTTCGGGCGTACGTCCGTTAATTCTGGTAACTTTTATTAACGGGAAGTATTTTTCGCCTTCTTTGGGTGGGCGTATGCTACCTTCCACGGTATCGCCCGTTTTAAGTCCAAATAGTTTTATTTGCGATTGACTTACATAAATGTCGTCCGGACTATTAAAATAGTTGTAGTCAGACGAGCGTAGAAATCCGTAACCATCACCCATTAAATCTAATACACCGCCGGCTGTAACAATTCCGTCGAACTCGAACCGTTTCGATTTGTGACGGTCGTTGCCCTTTGGGTTGTCTTGCGATTTATTCTGTACTTTTTGTTGGTTCTGCTTTTGCTGATGGGGTTTGGGCGGAGAAACCTGAGGGGGTTCTTTCTTTTGCTCTTTTGCCTGTGGTTTTGGAGTATCTTCGTTTTTTGGTGGTACTACCGCTTTGGGCTTCTGAATTACCTTTTCCTGAACTTTCTGCGGTTTTGGCTCCTCGGTCTCTTGATTCTGCTGTGGTACATCTTTGGTTTTTTTCTCAATCACCTTTTTTACCTTTGGCTTAGGTTCTTGTTTCTTTTCTACATGAGTGCTTGCAGGAGCCTCTGTGGCTTCAGGAGTCTCTGTGGCTTCGGGGGCTTGTTGCCTTTTGTTGGCAGGCGCCCTTTCAATGCGTTCAATGCGTTTTACGCGTGGGCGGCGGGAACTTTTTTTATCTTCAGTAGGGGCGTCTGTCTTTTCTGAAGCATTGATGGCTTGCTGATCTAAAATTTTGTATATCAGGTCTTGCTTACGCAAAGACTCTATCTTTTTAATTTTTAGTTCAGCTGCAATTTCTTTAAGTTCTGAAACAAGCTTTTTGTTCAGTTCTAAAATGTCGTACATCTGATTGTAATTTGAATTTTATTTAAAAAAATGTGATGGTTTGTTTGAAGAACGAAAAATGTCTACTGGGAATTTGATGGAACAATGATACGGATAAATTGTTTACAAGCAAAACTTTTTTCGTAAAAAATACATTATATAGTTTGTTAATTGATTTTTGTCCATTTTTATATTGTACAGCATCATTCTTTTTTAGTTTGTCAATTTTGTTCTTCCTGTTATTTTTGTTAATATCTTTGGCTATTGATTCTATTGTTAGCAAGTCCGTTCTCAGTGGCGGTTGCAAAAAATTATTTTAAACGTGAAAAAACGCTATTATGCTCACATCTATTTATCGCGAATTTATACAATCAAAAAAATATTTTGAAAACGAGACTATTTTTAAAGCGCTTATGCAACGGCGCATTTACCGGGTATTATTAATATGTAGCAATTATGATGCCTATATGCTCGAGGAAGATGGTCGTATCGACGAACAAATATTTAAAGAGTACGTATCGCTTAACCTGCGCTATCCGCCGGTGTTTATTCAAGCTAATTCGGCTACCAAAGCAGTAGCAATTTTAGAGCAAGGGCATATCGATCTGGTTATTTCTATGCTCAGCGTTCGCGAAATGGATGCGTTCAACCTTTCGAATCAGGTCAAAACAAAATATCCTGATATACCAATTGTTGTTCTGACCCACTTTTCGCGCGAAGTGAGTGTTCGGTTGCAAAAAGAAGACTTAAGCTCAATCGATTATGTGTTTTCGTGGCTGGGCAATGCCGATTTATTGCTTGCCATTGTGAAGCTTATTGAAGATCGCATGAATGTGGAGCACGATGTGAATGAAATTGGAGTTCAAGTTGTTTTGTTGGTGGAAGACTCGGTTCGGTTCTACTCCAGCTATCTGCCTAATTTATATCGTGTAATCTTTAATCAGAGTGAGCGTTTTATGAAAGAGGGGCTGAACGAACACTTGCGCATGATGCGTAAGCGCGGTAGGCCGAAAGTTATGTTGGCCCGCAATTACGAAGAGGCCATGGAGCTATACGAAAAATATAGTAGTAACATGCTGGGCGTTATTTCCGATATTCGTTACCATAAAGATGGGATGAAAGATCCGCATGCCGGATTTAAACTATGCGAGCATATTAAAGCTGACAATCCATACTTACCATTTCTTTTGCAAAGTTCGGAGCCAAAAAACAGAACCATTGCTGATAAATTAGAGGTGGGATTTATCGATAAAAACTCAAACCGCCTGTCTATTGAGCTACGCGATTACGTTATCAATAAATTTGCTTTCGGCGATTTTGTATTCAAATGTCCTAACACAGACGAAGAAGTTGGACGTGCTCATAATTTGGTGACTTTTCAGGAAGCTGTAAAAAAGGTGCCGGCAGAAAGCCTGCGCTATCACGCCCAACGGCACGATTTTTCAAAGTGGTTGAAGGCCCGATCGTTATTCTCATTGTCATCCATATTTTTTAAAGAGACCACGGCTGATTTTGATAGCATGGAGGAGGTGCGGCAATACGTGATCGATGAAATATCGAGATACCGGATTAATCGCGGACGTGGCGTT